>JBBSSN010000008.1:0-25670 GCA_038242035.1 Actinomycetales bacterium | reverse complement strand
GCCGCCGCTGTGCTGCGCTACACACAGGCAGGAAATTACCAAGGCTGCGCTCAGGTGCCCGCCGACGGCCTGCGGGTTTACCCACCGAGCGCCACCGACGCGCTCTATATTGCGCACCCGCTGACGGCCTGCACGGACACCGGTATTGTCCTGCTGACGATTGGCGCGTTCCAGAAGTCCTAGGGGCGCGGATACCCGTGGTATTTGCACTCCGCAGCGGTTGGCCGGATGGGGCCGTCAAAACTACACAACAGCAGCCCCACCGGCCCCCTGCAGCCACACGATGTGTTCTGGACTGCAAACGAGTGTGCGCTAGAAGTGGATGAGCGAATCCAGATCGACGGTTTGGGCTGGCGGGCGCCGACCATATCGCATCAGATGCAGCCGATGGGCCGCCACGACAAACGCGGCCGCAGTCAAGGTCTGAAGCGCGCCGCCCCAAACTGCAGCGGTAATGATCATGCCCAGGAGCGCTGTCACACAGGCTGTGGCCCCGGCCGTGACTAGCACGCGCACTCGTTCCAGCACGCCGTATGCGAGCACCCCGCCGCCAAGTGCCAGCCAGGGGACGCAGCCGTGCAGTATGCCCGTGAATCCGCCCAGTAGCAGCGCAAACGCCACGGCGCCGGCCGTATAGAGATAGGGCCGGAGCTCGCCGCGAAGGACCGGCGGATTCCGGTAGGACCACGAGGCGGTGGCACCGGCGAACAGCAAAGAGGCGACGAGATAGTAGGAAGGCACCGCGGCCTTGCTGGAGTTGGCCATCAGGGCAGTGGCTGCTCCGCCCAAAAAGAGCGCGGCCATGCCAGCCATGGGGAACCAAGTATTCCCCATCTGCCGCGAAACCACAGCCGCTCCGTCCCCGATGTTTGTGCTCTGCCGCTAGTGACCCACGGCAGAGGCAGCATTGCCGTTTATACCGTCACAGTACAGCCAGATCGACGTGCTGCCGCGCAGGCACAGCGTACGGCGAAAAATGTCAGTGCCCTGCGAGATGATGGAGCCGTGGCGAGAAGTTTATGAGTCCTCAGATGGAGCAGTTCACGGCGGCAACCCGGGAGTGGTTTCTGGGTGCCTTTCCGGCGCCCACCCCCGCTCAAACGGGCGCGTGGAAGGCGATTTCCGGCGGCTCCCACTCGCTCGTCATTGCCCCCACCGGTTCCGGGAAGACCCTCGCGGCCTTCCTTTGGGCGCTGGACCGGCTGATTGCCGTTGAACGGGATCCGCAGTCCAAATCCGGCACGCGCGTGCTGTATATCTCACCGCTGAAGGCCCTCGGTGTGGACGTGGAGCGGAACCTGCGTGCTCCGCTGATCGGCATTACGCAGACCGCGAAGCGGCTGGAGTTGGCAGCGCCGCACATTTCCGTCGGCGTGCGGTCCGGAGACACGACGGCGGCGCAGCGGCGCTCGCTGCTCGCGCACCCGCCGGATATCCTCATCACCACTCCCGAATCGCTTTTCCTGATGCTCACGTCCAAGGCCCGCGCCACGCTGGCGCAGGTTGACACGGTGATCCTTGACGAGGTGCACGCTGTGGCCGGGACAAAACGGGGCGCGCACCTGGCACTGTCGCTGGAACGCCTTGATGCCCTGCTGGACAAACCTGCGCAACGGATTGGCCTCTCTGCCACGGTAGAGCCGAGGGAAACCGTGGCGCGGTTCCTGGCCGGCTCAGCCCCGGTGGAAATCGTAGCTCCCGTCACGGCGAAAAACTGGAACCTCTCCGTGACAGTGCCGGTGGAGGACATGACGGCGCTGCCCGCACAGGCAGGAACCGGGAGTGGGGACGGCGGGCCCGGACCGGCAGCGAACGCCTCGATTTGGCCGCATGTGGAGGAAAAGATTGTCGACCATGTGCTGGCCAACAATTCCACCATCGTCTTTGCCAATTCCCGACGGCTTGCCGAGCGCCTGACTGCCCGGCTGAACGAAATCTATGCTGCGCGGCTTGCCGAGGCGGAGGCCGCTGCAGGTGTGGGCACTGATGCTCCGATGGCCCCTCAACGGCGCTCGGATCCGTGGGCGACGCCGGCTGCAGCGCTTTCGGACAATGCAGCGCTTTCAGACAATGGTGCCGTTTCAGACAATGGTGCGCCGGACCATGCGGCACTTTCGGACAATGGTGCGCCGCCGTCGTCGGCCGTCCTCTCCACTCCGGCGCAACTGATGGCACAGGCGGGAGCAAGCAGCGAAGCCGAGCTTGTCCTCGCCAAGGCCCATCACGGTTCCGTTTCCAAGGACCAGCGCGCCCTGATTGAGGATGATCTCAAATCCGGCCGATTGCGCTGCGTCGTCGCCACCTCCAGCCTGGAACTAGGCATCGATATGGGTGCTGTGGACCTGGTGATCCAGGTGGAATCTCCGCCGTCGGTGGCCAGCGGCCTGCAGCGGGTGGGCCGGGCCGGGCACCAGGTGGGCGAAATTTCCCAGGGCATTGTGTTCCCGAAGCACCGTGCGGATCTGGTCCATTCCGCTGTCACCGTGGAGCGGATGCTGGCGGGCCTGATCGAGTCCTTGTACATTCCGGCGAATCCGCTCGATATTCTGGCGCAACAGACGGTGGCGGCCACGGCCCTGGGCAGTATTGACGTGGAGGAATGGTTCGATACGGTACGGCGCTCGGCTCCGTTCGCGACATTGCCGCGGTCCGCCTTCGACGCCACCTTGGATCTGCTGGCCGGCCGCTACCCCTCCGACGAGTTCGCCGAATTGCGCCCGCGGATTATCTGGGACCGGACCGGCGGCACCATCACCGGACGCCCCGGAGCCCAGCGGCTCGCGGTCACCTCCGGTGGAACCATCCCGGACCGCGGGCTCTTCGGCGTCTACATTGTCGGCTCGGAACAGGAGACCGCGCCGGGGGCGAAGGCCAAGGGCGGCCGGCGGGTGGGTGAGCTGGACGAGGAAATGGTGTACGAATCCCGGGTCGGTGACGTCTTTGCCCTCGGCGCCACGAGCTGGCGGATCGAAGACATCACCCATGACCGTGTCCTGGTTTCCCCGGCGTACGGCCAGCCGGGGAAGTTGCCGTTCTGGAAGGGCGACTCGCTGGGCAGGCCCGTGGAGTTGGGCCGTGCGCTCGGCGCCTTCATGCGCGAGCTCTCCGGAGCGGACTCCGCCGCCGCGCTGCAAAGGTGCCGTGCCACGGGACTCGATGACTGGGCGGCCGGGAACCTGCTCGGCTACCTCACGGAGCAAAAGCAGGCGACCGACGTCGTCCCCAATGACACCACCTTGCTGGTCGAGCGCTTCCACGATGAACTTGGCGACTGGCGGGTGGTCCTGCACAGCCCGTACGGAATGCCTGTGCACGCGCCGTGGGCACTGGCGGTGGGTGCGCGCCTGCATCAGAGGTATGGCCTGGACGGCTCGGCCATGGCCTCCGACGACGGCATTGTGCTGCGCGTGCCGATGATGGATGACGACCCGCCGGGGGCCGAACTCTTCCTCTTCGAAGCTGCCGAATTGGACAGCATTGTCACGGCGGAAGTCGGCGGTTCCGCGCTGTTCGCGTCGCGGTTCCGCGAATGTGCAGCCCGCGCCCTGTTGTTGCCGCGGCAGAACCCGGGCAAGCGCTCCCCGCTGTGGCAGCAGCGCCAGCGCTCCGCCCAGCTGCTGGACGTGGCACGCAAATACCCGACGTTCCCGATCGTGCTGGAAACCGTGCGCGAGTGCCTGCAGGATGTCTACGACCTGCCTGCGCTGAAGGAGATCGCGGCCGGAATTGAACGGCGCGAATTGCGCGTCGTGGAGATTACGACCCCGCAGCCTTCCCCCTTCGCCAGATCCCTGCTGTTCGGCTACGTGGCGTCATTTTTGTATGAGGGCGATTCGCCGCTGGCCGAACGCCGGGCCGCGGCGCTGTCCCTGGATCCGACCCTGCTCAATGAACTGCTCGGCCGGGCGGAACTGCGCGAGCTGTTGGATCCGAAGGTCATCGACCAGACGGAGGCGCAGCTGCAACGGCTGGCCCCGGACCGCAGGGCGCGCGGCATGGAGGGCGTCGCGGATCTGCTGCGGTTGCTCGGACCGCTGAGCGAGGACGAAATCCAGGACCGACTGGAACCGGAGGCAAATAACGACGGCGGCCCGGTCGGCCTGCATGTGGCCGCGTTGGTCAAGGCCAACCGGGCGTTGAAAGTGAAAATGGCCGGAGCCGAACGTTATGCGGCCATCGAGGACGCGGCCCGGCTCCGCGACGCACTGGGAATCCCGCTGCCCATGGGCGTTCCGTTGGCGTTTATTGAACCGGTGGCGGACCCGCTCGGCGACCTCCTGGGCCGCTATGGACGAACGCACGGGCCGTTCACCGCGGCGGAAGCTGCCGTTCGGCTGGGACTTGGTGTCGCCGTCGTCGGCAGCGGCCTTGCCAGGCTGGCCGCCAACGGCCGGGTGGCCGAAGGTGAGTTCCGCCCGACCCGGGCGCCTGCAGCCCCGGCACTTCCACAGACCTCAACGGCCGCGCCGGCCCCCTCGGAGTGGTGCGATGTTGAAGTCCTCCGCAAGCTGCGCCGCCGCTCGCTGGCGGCCCTCCGCGCCGACGTGGAGCCGGTGGACCCTGCCGCCTATGCGCGGTTCCTTCCGTCATGGCAGCACATTCGCACCGCCGGGAGTCCCGGGCAACAGAGCCAATCCACGCAGTTAAGGGGGCTCGATGGCGTGCTCACTGTGGTGGATCAGCTGGCGGGAGTTCCCATTCCGGCATCCGCGTGGGAGCCGCTGGTGCTCGCGGGCCGCGTCGGGAATTTCGTCCCAGCCATGCTCGATGAGCTCACCGCCACCGGGGAGGTCCTCTGGTCCGGCGCGGGTTCACTGCCCGGAAATGACGGCTGGATCAGTCTCCACGTGGCCGAATCGGCGCCGCTGACACTTAATCCGCAAGCGGGGTTCGAACCCGGCGACCTGCAGCTGCGGTTGCTGAATCATCTTTCCGGCGGCGGTGCCTACTTTTTCCACCAGTTGAAGGAGGTGGCCGGATCCGCCGCCGGGGATGCGGAAGTACTCACCGCCCTGTGGGAGCTTGTCTGGGCCGGACGGATCAGCAATGACACATTCGCCCCCGTCCGGTCCCTGCTGGCCGGGGGCCATACGGCGCATCGGCAGCCGCCGGTTGCCCCCCGGTTGCGCTCGGCCGGGCGGTACGGGCGTTTGGGCCGTGCCTCGGGGGCGGGAAACGGGAGCCTGTCCGGCTATGGAGCCGATGGATCGGGCGCAGTAGTATCGGGCGCCAGGGCAAAGCGGAGCGCGCCTCCGCTGGCCGCCGGACGCTGGAACGTCCTGCCGGCCAAGGAAGCGGAATCTACTGTCGCGGCCCATGCAATGGCCGAGCTGCTGATGGACCGGTACGGGATCGTCACGCGCGGCTCGGTGATGAATGAAAATATCCCCGGCGGCTTTGCACTGATGTACAAGGTGCTCGCGCGGCTGGAAGAATCCGGGCACAGCCGGCGCGGCTACTTCATTGAACATCTCGGCGCGGCTCAATTCGCCGTTCCGGCGACGGTGGACCGGCTCCGCTCCTTCACGCAGGACGATGCCGCGCGGCAATCCGAGCCGGCGGCCCTGGCTCTGGCGGCAACGGATCCTGCCAACCCCTACGGCGCCGCCCTTGCCTGGCCGGCGCTGGACGTGGGGCACCGTCCGGGGCGCAAGGCAGGGGCGCTGGTGGTGATGGTCGACGGCGAACTGGTGCTGTATGTGGAGCGCGGCGGTAAGACCGTGCTCGCCTTCACCACCGATCCCGTTCATCTCGCCCTGGCCGGACGGGCTTTGGCCGGCGTGGTCAAGCGCGGGGGCGTGGACAAACTCGCCATCGAAAAGGTCAACGGCCAGGGAATTCTGGACACCGTGCTGGCCGGCGCACTGGTAGAGGCGGGCGCGTACACCACGCCGCGCGGGGTGCGGATCCGTGCCTGAGGGGGGTCATGCCTGAGGGAGATACCGTCTGGCGCCAGGCCCGGCAGCTGGATCACGCGCTCACGGGCAAGGTCCTCACGCACTGCGATATCCGTGTGCCGGCGTTCGCGACCGTGGATTTCACCGGTTCGATGGTGGAGGGCGTCCAGTCCCGCGGCAAGCACCTGCTCATCCGGGTCGCCGGTGCGCTGATTCACTCGCATTTGAAGATGGAGGGCAGCTGGCACGTATACCCGGTGGACCATGCTGCGAAATGGCGCCGCCCGGCCTTTACCGCCCGCTGCATCCTCGGCACAAAGGACGCGACCGCCGTCGGATTTTCCCTCGGGCTGCTGGAGGTGCTGCCGCAGGAACGCGAGGCGGACGCCGTCGGCTATCTGGGCCCGGATCTGCTCGGCCCGGACTGGGATGCAGACGAAGCGCTGCACAGAATTTCCGCTGCCCCTGCCCGCCCCATCGGACTGGCCCTGTTGGATCAGCGGAATCTGGCCGGAATCGGCAACGTCTTCCGCTGCGAGCTCTGCTTTTTGGCCGGCGTCCACCCTGCCCTCCCGGTCCGCGACGTCGCCGCCCTGTCCCGGCTGATCGAGCAGTCCAAGCGGCTGCTTGAGGCCAACAAGAACCGCTCCTCACGCAGCACCACAGGCGGTCCTGCCCGTGGTGATGCGGCCGTCTGGGTCTATGGCCGGGAGGCTAAACCGTGCAAGCGCTGCGGCGCCCTGATCCGGCACGGCACCCTACCGGATCCCCAGTCTCCGGCGCAGCGCGCCCGCGACATCTACTACTGCCCCCGCTGTCAGGCGCCGCCGTAGCGGCACCGGCTCAGCCACGCCCGGCAGAGCTGCCTGAAGCTGACGCATCAACGGGCGCAGACTTGGACCGAACTCGTGCGCCGGTGTGTCCCAACGCATCAGGGGACCTGAACCCTGCGCACATTGCACCAGGGGTCTTGACGCTTCGGCCTGAAACGCCCCATAAGTGCTGCCTCGATGGACCGGTAGAATTAGACTGTGATGAAATCCCCCCTTCCGGTGCGCAACGGCGTCAATGCAACACGCCTTCGCCTGCCCGCTGCGGGCCCCTGGCTCACCGCAATGGACTACGTGCTGGAACGCTTTGGCCACGTTGACGCCGTCGGCATCGTGAACCGCTTTGCCCGCGGCGAGGTCCGTGCACTCAGCGGCAGCGTGGTCACCGAGCACACACCGCTGGCCGAGCACACCTTCATCTGGTACTACCGTGAGGTCCCGCCGGAGGTACGGATACCGGTGGAGCTGGAGGTGCTGCACCAGGACAAGGATCTGGTGGTGGTGGATAAGCCGCATTTCCTCCCCACCACTCCGGGCGGCAGATATGTGGCCGAATCGGCGCTGGTCCGGCTCCGCAACCTGCTGGATCTGCCGGAATTGGTGCCGATCCATCGGCTGGACCGGATGACCGCCGGCGTTTTGCTCTTTGCCGCCAACCCGGAAACCAGGGGAAAGTACCAGCTGCTCTTCGAAAAGCGTGCCGTGCAAAAACAGTACGAGGCCGTCGCCGAGGTCCGTCCCGAGCTGGAGTTGCCGCGCACCGTGACCTCCCGGATGATCAAATCCCGCACCTACCTGCTGGCGCAGGAGGTCGAGGGAGACCCGAATACGCAAACCCGCGTCGAGCTGTTGGATACGCACGACGACGGCGCGGGCCGCCGGCTGGGCAGGTACAAACTGGAGCCACACACCGGCAAGACGCACCAGCTGCGCGTCCACATGGCCGGACTGGGCATCGGCATCCTGAACGATTTGTTCTATCCGGATCTGCATCCGGAGACTGCGGATGACTACACGAAGCCGCTGCAGCTGCTGGCACGCAGCATCGCCTTCACCGACCCGCTCACCGGCCGCGACGTTGAATACCGGAGCAGGCGTCAGCTCAGCGCATTGCCGGCCGCGTAAACTTCCCGGAAAACGGACGCAATGTCCTCGTTGAAGAGCACAAACTCAATCAGCTCAGGCTCAGTCAGCGCAGGGTCAGTCAGCGCAGATTCGCTCCCCATAGGCTCAGCCGGTGAACTACCGCCCGGCCGCCGCGCACGCTGGTACTGGGCGACGGCGTCAAACGCCACTTGTGCCACCTGGGCCGCCGGCCAGCCGTAGACCCCGGCACCAACGGCAGGAAACGCGATGGACCGCGCGCCCACCCGGGCGGCCTCCTGCAGGCTCGCGCTAAAGCACGATGCCAGCAGCGCGGGGTCCCGCTGACCGGCATGCCGGTTCGGGCCCACCGTATGGATCACCCAGCGCGCGGGCAGATCAAAGGCTTCCGTTGCCACAGCCGCGCCCACGGGCAGGCCGTCCGGAAGCACCGTCCGCCGCAGCTCACGGCACGCAGCCAGTAACCGCGGCCCGGCCGCCCGGTGGATGGCGCCGTCGACGCCGCCGCCACCGAGCAGCGAAGAATTCGCTGCGTTTACGATTGCATCGACCCTGCGGAGGGTAATGTCACCTTCCACGATACGGATGTCCATGCCGCCAGTCTGGCATCGGCCAAGCGGCGGCACCACCCAGGCCCAACTGGGTAGCAGCACCTGCACTCATTTCGCGTTTTGCGTGCAGCTGCTGCTACTCAGTTGGGGTCGTCAGCGCGCCAGTGGTGCCGGTATCGGCGCGCAACGGTTACATTGAAGCAGTGGACCTCTTGAGTGCAGGCAACTGGGCCTTCGCGCTCTACCCGATCATGGCGGCGGCCGTGGCGCTGGATGCTGCCATTCCGCCCATACCCTCCGAAGCCATGGTGATTGCCGCCGGATCGCTGTCGGCCCGCGGAGACGTGATTCTACCGCTGGCATTGACGGCGGCAGCTTTGGGCTCCATCCTCGGAGACCTGTTGGTCTACAGCCTGTTCAAGCGCCGGCTCACGCACGTGCTGGACCGTTTCCATTGGGGCCGCATGGTTCATAAGGGCATCCGCAAGGCGGCGGCCAGGGGTGGCCGCTCCTCCACCGCCGCGGCCATGGTCGCCGGACGGTTCATCCCTGCGGGACGCACTGCCACAATGGCGGCCGCTGGAATTGCGGACGTCTCCACGTTGCGGATGCTCAGAGCGAGCGCGCTCGGCTCGGTCATCTGGGCCTGCTGGATGGTCGGCCTGGGCTATCTCACCGGCCGCAATAGCAGCCTGCCGTTCTGGGCCAATTCGTTGATCGGCGTTGGGGTGGGGCTCGCAATCGGCGTCCTGATGGCCGGCATCATCGCACTGCGGCGCCGCCAGTGGAAATCCCGCCGAGCTGTGGGCCCGACGGACACATCAGCTGCAGAGCCCGACGACGTAGCCGGTCCGTAGCAGTCAGAGCCCGGTCCGTAGCAGTCAGAGACCGGCAGCTCCACTGATCGGCAGCCACTTTCCCCGGATCCGCCGGTCCACCGTGACCGGCCCGGTGACGGCGACGGACTCCACGGCGTGCCGCACGCTCGCCCCGGCGTCGCGCGCCTGACGGTTTTCGTCGTCGTACCTGCCCGCCTCCACCGTAAAACGCACGCTGATCTGCGGGACCCCACGCACAATATCCAGCTGGTTGGCCTCCACCAGATGGATGGAACCGAGCGTGTCCACGGCGGTTGCCAGCACAGATTCCGGCGCGTTTCCCGGGCGCAGGCCGGAAATCCTGAGAATCGCGCGGAAGGACGGCATGATTCCAGCGTACCGAATGGCCGCAGAATCCGGGTCTCGGGGCTAACGTGGATAATATGTGCGATACCGATTCCTCCACCGTCCTTCCCGCGAACGCCACCGCCACCGGCACCGCCGTGCAGGATTGGGACCGGTTCCGCCGGGACCGCAATGCCGCGCTGAGCGGTGAGCACGGCTGGTTAACCCTGACGTCGATGCAGTGGCTCGCCGCCGAGGCAGCCCCGCTGCAGCTGTTTCCAGGATTATGGTGCTCCGACAACGGCTCGGCTGCGGATAACGGAAGGAATGCGGACGACGGCGCTGCCACCTTGCGCGCGGAACCGGGAGATGGTCTCCAGTTGGCGGACACCCAGCTCCCCGCCAGCGGTAAATTAACCGCAACCCTGGCGGACGAGGAGTCGCTGCTCTGGGTGCGGCACGGCAGCACCATTGCGGAGCTGGCCCGGCGCGGCGGCTGCTATTTGGTTCGGACCAGGGATTCGCAGTCACCTGTCCTGCAGGCATTCGGCGGCGTACCCGTCTTCGATTTCCGGCCGGACCTGGTACTTCCCGGCAGGTTCGAGCCCTATCCTGTGCCCCGGGTGGTGCCCCGTGCTACCGCGAATGAGACGGTCACGGCGAGCACGGAAATAGTGGGCGAGCTGGTCTTCGAATTGGACGGCCACGACCATCGCCTGCTGGCGGAGGACGGAGGGAACGGCGCATTGGAGGTGACCTTCCACGACACTACAAACGGCCGGAGCACCGCCGGCTGGCGCAAGCTGACGGTCCCGCCTCCCGCCGGCGCCGCCGTCGTGCTGGATTTCAACCGGTCGGTGAACTATCCCAGCGCTTTTACCGCGTTCGGCACCTGCCCGATGCCTGTGCAGGGGAACCGGTTGGACGCGCCGATTGAAGCCGGCGAAAAGGCTCCGGACTCAGACGATCGCTGAGACTCCGGTGATGGCCCGGCCCGTGATCAGCGTATTGATCTCATGCGAGCCCTCATACGTGTAGATGGCTTCCGCATCGGCGAAGATTTTCGCGATCCCGTAGTCCGTGACAATCCCGTTGCCGCCCAGCACAGCCCGGCCCATCGCCACGGTCTCCCGCATTCTGGCCGTCGTGAAGGCCTTCGCCAGCGCCACCTGCTCCATCCGGGCCCCTGAACTGCCGCCGGCGTCGGCCGCATCGCGAAGCCCGGCGATCCGCACCATCATGGCCAGGCTCGCCGTCGTATTTCCCAGCATCTGCACCAGCTGCTGCTGGATCAGTTGGTAGCGCGCCAGCGGCCGGCCAAACTGCTGGCGTTCGACGGCGTAGGCGCGGGCGACGTCGAACGCGGCCAGCTGCTGCCCTACCGCCTGCCAGGCGACCATCACACGGGAGCCCAGGAGCAGCTGATTGGTGTCGGCGAATGCATCAATCCCGGCAAAGCGGTCCGCCTCCGCAATCGTCACGTTGTCCAGCAGAATATGGGCATTCTGCACCGTGCGCAGCGCTATCTTGTGCTCAATCTTGGTCCGCGTCACGCCCGGCAGGTGAGCATCGAGGATGAAACCGCGCACCTGCCCGGTATCGGTGTCCTTGGCCCAGAGCAGCATGTAGTCGCAGAACGTCCCATTGCCGATCCAGCGTTTGGACCCGTTGATGATCCAGCTGTCAGCGCAGTCGCCGGTCCCGCGGATCCGGGTTGCCGTCGTCGTCATCCCTCCCGCCACGTCACTGCCGTGATCCGGTTCGGTCAGCGCAAAGGCCCCGGTAATCCGCAACGCCATGGCGTCCGCCAGCAGCCGCGATTTCTGCTCGTCGGAGCCGAACTCCTGCAGTGACTGAACGAACAGGTCATGGTGGACCAGAAAAAACGTAGCCAGCGAGGTATCCGCCCGGGTCATTTCGGCCACCACGAAACCGGCAAAAAGGTGGCTGTACCCCTGCAACGCCGGCGAACTCAGCTCAAGCCGTGCCAGCGCCGGCAAAATGTGCGACGGAAATTCCGCCGCGTTCCACCAATCCGCGGCGAACGGCGCTACCTCGGCTGCCAGAAACTCCCGCAGCTGCGCCAGCTTGGCCCGCTCCCCGGCCGAGAGCAGAGCCTCAAAGTCGTAGAAATCCGCCGGCGGCAATTCTTCGCGGTCAGCTGTCATTATTTGGGCTGCATTCGGATGGCGCCATCGAGCCGGATGGTCTCCCCGTTGAGCATCTCGTTTGTCACAATGTGCTCCACCAGGGATGCGTATTCGTCCGGTTTCCCCAGCCTGGCCGGGTGTGGAACCGCCGCGCCCAATGAGTCCTGAGCCTCCTGTGGAAGCCCGGCCATCATCGGCGTCTGGAAAATCCCCGGTGCGATGGTCATCACCCGAATCAGCGAGCGGGCCAGTTCGCGGGCGACGGGGAGCGTCATCGCTGCCACCGCGCCCTTGGATGCCGCGTACGCCGGCTGGCCGATCTGCCCGTCGAAGGCCGCCACGGAGGCCGTATTGATGATCACACCTCGCTCGGACGTCCCGAAGGCGCCCTCCAGGGGCTCGGTGGCGGCCATCGCCTGCGCCGCGAGCCGGAGCACATTGAAGGTGCCGATCAGGTTGATCTGGATGACCCTGCTGAAGTTCTCCAGCGGCAGCACCCCGTCGCGGCCCAGTACCTTGCCGGGGGTAGCGATGCCGGCGCAGTTGACTAGAATGCGCAACGGTCCCAGCTTGATGGCGGCGTCGACGGCGGCCTGCACCTGCGCCTCATCTGTTACATCAGCGGCCGCGAAGACGGCCCGGTCCCCCAGCTCCGCGACCAGGTCTGCACCCGCGGACTGGGGCAGATCCAGCAGCACGACGGCGGCACCCGCGGCATGCAGGCGTCTGGCGGTCGCTGCTCCAAGGCCGGAGGCACCCCCGGTAATGAGCGCGACGGCATTCTTGATGTCCATATTTTCCTCCACGATGAGGCTGCGACTGGATGAAGCTGCGATGGGATGAGACTGCGATGGTCTGTACTGAAACTGTTAATGAAGCCTAACTGAAATGCCTGTGGGCGGGAACACGTGGACGTCGGGCCACTCGGGGCAGCCGAAACGTCACTAAATGCCGTCACGGGGGGGCTTTTGGCGGCACTTAGCGCCCGTTCGCCGGCAACGGGTCGCAGGAATCCCGGCCCGCGGTAACGTTGCGACGGTGAGTGCGACACCGAGAACCGACGCTGCGCAGTGGTCCTTCCGAGCCCAAGCTGCCGCGGACGCGGTGAATGACGGCTTCGGCCACCGGCTGCTGGGCCTGCCGGGCACCTGGATCGCCTCCGTACACAGCCCCGTCGGGCAAGGCCGGTCCCGGCGCCCCTCCAGAAGCGGCTTGGCACCGTGGGCACAGTGGCACTACTGGTGGCAGGCGCACTATCTGGATGCACTCGTCGATTCGGCCTGGCGGCAGAGGATGGAACAGTTGCCCGGCGCGGGCACAGGCAACGCCCCGGCGGCCCGGGCGGACCCCCTCCGCCAGGCGCGGCGGCTGCTGCGGACCATTCGTCTGCGGAATTTCCTGCGACTGACCAACAGCTATTTCGACGACATGGCATGGCTTGCACTGGCGGCAGGGCGACTGGATGCGCTGGCCCTGTCCGCAGACGCAAAAGGCCTGCGCAGCGCGCGCCGGGCCGCGGCTGTGCTCGGGACCCAACTGATCCGGGCACACACGAATGATCTGGGTGGAGGCATTTTCTGGTCACGGAAGCGGGACTTCAAGAACACTCCCGCCACTGGTCCGTCCGCGCTGTATTTTGCCCGCAACGGCCAGCCTGAACGCGCGCAAAACCTGGTCGACTGGCTCCGCAGCACGCTCTTCGACCCGGAGCAGGGCCTGTATCTGGACGGCGTCCACCCGCATCCGGCCGGTCCCGAGATCGAACGCACCATCTACAGCTACAACCAGGGTCCCGTGCTGGGCGCGATGCTGGAGCTCGGCGGCGAGCGCAACCTGGCGCACGCCGCCGACCTGATTGACGCCGTCGGCCGCCAACTGACCACTGAACAGACCGCAGACGACGACGGCGGCGGCACTCGCCGCCCGCTGCGGCTGCACGGCGGGGGCGACGGCGGGCTGTTCACCGGCATCCTGATCCGCTATTTGGCTATCGCGGCCCGGTATCCGGACCTGTCCGAACGAACCCGCCGGCTGGCTGGAGACCTGGTCCTGGATACGGCCGAGGAACTTTGGGCGGGCAGACGTCCTGGCCCGGACCCTGTTTTCAGCAGCGATACCGGTCTGCCCGCTGATGCAAAGTATCCCCCCGGCCAGACGGTGGAATTGTCCACCCAACTCCAGGCATGGGAGACGTTCGAATGCGCGTTCCAGCTCACCGGCCCGGCCGCTGACACGGCACTGGCGTAGCCGACTGGATTGGCCTACCGTCGAAATATCCGCGCTCGGCTGAGCAGGTAGCGGGCCAGCGGCCTGGAGCAGTTCATCACCAAAGAAGATGCCAGCATGAACAAGAAAGACCTGGAAAAACTCTTCCTGTTGTGGCGCATGCCCCTTCCGACAGGCCCTCGGGGTCCAATACGCCGGAGGCATTATTGGCAATCGCTGCACCGGTCCGGCCACGAGCTGCCACGACTCCCGAGGCGGCCGGCACGATAGCGACCGGTGAACCAGGAACAGAGAAAGAAAGTTATGGACGGATATAGTTCGATAATGGGCTGGACGTGGCTGTTCTGGCTGCTCCTTATTGGCGGCGTCGTTCTACTGGTGATCCTTGCCGTGCGGGCTTTTTCCGGGGGAATCACCGGACCCGGGACCGGCCGAGGTCCAGACCCTGGCCCGGACCACCCCGGCGCTCCGGGCGGGGACGAAGCCTGATGCAACCTCTGAGCCGCCGCAGCGCCCTGATGCTGGGAGGCGCGGGTGCCGCGGCCGCAGCGACGGGCGCAGCGGGATTGCTCTGGGACCAGGGCCTGGGATTCCAGACCGCCGGTGGGCTGGATCTGAATGAGCCGCGGGCACTGCACAGTGCCGATGGCCGGCTTCAGGTGAAACTGTCAGCGGCCCAGGGCCAGGTGCGGATCGCGGGCAGGGACGCCGATGTGCTGTCCTATAACGGTTCCCTGCCCGGTCCCACCCTGTTCCTGCGGCCCGGGGACCGGGTGAACGTGACGCTGGAGAACGGGCTGGGGGATCCGACCAATCTGCACGTCCACGGGCTGCACGTCTCCCCGCAGGGCAACAGCGACAATGTGCTGGTTTCGGTCGACCCGGGAACGTCCTTTGACTATGAGTACCGTCTGCCGGTGAACCATCCACCGGGCGTGTATTGGTACCACCCGCACCGCCACGGAAGCGTCGCCGACCAGATCTTCGGCGGCCTGTACGGGGCGATCATCGTCCAGGACCCCCAACCCGTGCCGACGACCAGGGAACGGGTCCTGGTCATTTCGGACATCTCCCTCACCGGGGGCGGTTCCATCGCCGCCGTGTCAGCGATGGAGAAAATGATGGGCCGGGAAGGTGCCCTGGTCCTGGTCAACGGGCAGCTGAAACCGGTCCTGGCCGCCCGACCGGGCGAGCGTGAACGGTGGAGGATCATCAATGCCTGCACCTCCCGGTACCTGAAACTGCGCCTGGACGGCCAGCACCTGCAGCTGCTGGGCCTGGATTCCGGCCGCTACCAAAGTCCCAGAGACGTTGAAGAGGTGCTGCTGGCACCGGGTAACCGGGCGGACCTGCTCGTCACCACCGCGGCCGGGACGGCCACGCTCCGCACCCTGCCGGTGGACAGGGGCGGCATGGGATCCATGATGGGCGGCAACAACGGTGGCAGACAGTCCCGGCCGGGCCCGGACGGGACCGTCCTGGCCACCCTGGCCGTTGCCGGCGCACCTGCTGCTGCGCCGGGACCGGTCCCGGCCCAGCCGGCACCGCGGGACCTGCGGGCCGCCGCGGTGACCGCACACCGGGAACTGGTCTTCGCCATGGGCATGGGCATGAACAGCGGCGGCATGGGGTCGGGGATGATGACTTTCACCATCAACGGCAGGCCGTTCGACCCCGCCCGGGTGGACACCACGGTCCCCGCAGGCGCCGTCGAGGAATGGACCCTGAGGAACACGAGCCCGATGGACCACCCCGTGCACCTGCACGTATGGCCGATGCAGATCATCGAACAGGCCGGCCAGCCCGTGGATAGCCCCGTGTGGCAGGATGTGGTCAACGTCCCGGCCCGCAGCAGTGTCCGGGTCCGGATCGCCTTCGATGATTTCACCGGTAAAACCGTCTATCACTGTCACATCCTGGACCACGAGGACAGCGGCATGATGGGCCTGATCGAAGCCCGGAGCACAGCGGTCCCACAGTCCTTTGCCTGAATGAGAAAACCGGTGAAGGAGCACGACAATGAGCTACGCACACACCTCTTGCCTCGGACGCCGATCACAGCCGGTCGGTCAGCGCCGGCCAACGCCACTTCGCGGACGCGGTCTATCTCACGTGGGTTTCCGGCAGCGGCGATCTCCTCGCACAACGGACCGGGTCAGAGGCTGGAATGGTCGGCGACGGCCTCCTCCAAGGCGCCCTTTCGCTCGAAGAGCGTCCTGTCCACCGCCGAGTCCTCGCGGTTCAAGGCAATCATCGCGCTGCCGGTCGCACCTCTGCGCACCACGGTCGGTGCGTCATGTTCCATACCGGCCACGGCCGCGGCAGCAACATCCTCCGGGCTCTCATAGTCAAAGCCGTGCTCAGCTCCGGCTTCGGAGCTGTCCATCATCGGTGTGCTCGTCGCCCAGGGATAAACGTTCAGCACATGCACTCCCTTCACCGTAGAGTTCCCTGCGCAGGGCCTCTCCGAAGTGCGCAATACCGGCCTTGGTCGCAGCATAGGTGGAATAAAACGGCATCCCGATCAGCCCGATGCCCGATGAAACGTTCACGACGAGCCCGTCACCGGAGGCCCGGAGCGCAGGGATCACCGCGCGGGTAAGGAGAATCGGCGCGGTGACACGTGCGCCTGCCGCCACGTTCCCGCACCGCCGCGGCGACAGCTTCCAACGGCTCACGCCGGCGGCCCACCAATGTAATCCGGGCCGAACGCGAGGCCAGCTCCAACGCCATCGCCGCGCCGATACCGCTGCCGGCACCGGTAAGCAGACATTCCCGTCCGGAAAGGCACGGCAGACGTCAACGGGGTTTGTAGACGCTGGCGCGGTGGTCGACGCGAAGCAGCTCCACCACGATGCGCTCGATCAGCGGCGGGGGGAAAAGATAACATCGTGGGCCATCGAAGGCTAGCCCTTGTGCTGGGGGATGCCGAGCTCAGCGTGGATCTGGCCGTTCCTGGTGATCACGACTTCCTCATGGGTCAGCGAAGCTGACTCCACCGGTTCGGAGAGCCTGGCCTTCACGATGGACAGCGGTTACGTCTGCATACGGTATCTTCACGCCTGAATTCTGGTCAGGTACGGACTAGAAAAAGTTTCCTGATCCACTCGGTCCAGCGATGCTCGTGAGCGGCAACCCAACGCGGCAGATCCGAACAACGCAATCCTGCATAATTACCAAACGGAAATGTGTTGTAATTGAGGTGATCCTCGTCACAAACGCCGTTCTTTGCTTGGAAAGTTAGGGTTGGCTCACCTAAAGTCGGTTGAGGAAGCCGGGCAATCCGCCCTTCGGTTCGCACAACTTCCCCGGTCCATTACGGAAAGGCCCTCCCCACGTGAAGTTCCCCTTTAAGATTGCATCCAAGTCCGCAGCCGGCATCGCAGCGCTCACCGTTGCCATGCTGACGCTCTCTGCCTGCGGGAGCGGCGGCTCCACCGGCTCCGGCACGGGGAGTACAGGGGACGGCGACGGAATCACGGTCTACAACGCCCAGCATGAATCGCTGACTAAATCCTGGGCGGACGCCTTCACGAAGGAAACCGGCATCAAGGTCACCCTGCGCAACGGCGACGATTCCGAACTCGCCGCCCAGCTGGTCCAGGAGGGCAAGAACTCGCCGGCGGATGTCTTCCTGACCGAGAATTCCCCGGCCATGACGCAGGTGGAAAACGCCGGTCTGTTCGCGGACATCGACAAGGATACGGTTGCCCAGGTCCCGGAGCAGTTCCGGCCCTCCACCAACAAGTGGACAGGCATTGCCGCCCGCAGCACGGTCTTCGCGTACAACAAGACCAAGCTCTCCGCCGATCAGCTGCCCAAGTCCATCATGGATCTGGCCGATTCCACGTGGAAGGGCCGTTGGGCCGCATCTCCCTCCGGCGCCGACTTCCAGGCCATTGTCTCCGCCATGCTGGAGCTCAAGGGTGAGGATGCCACGCTGAGCTGGCTCAAATCCATGAAGGAAAATTCCAAGGCCTACAAGGGCAACAGCACCGCGATGAAGGCCGTCAACGCCGGCGAGGTGGATGGCGCCATCATCTACCACTACTACTACTTCGGCGACCAGGCCAAGACCGGGGAGAACAGCAATAACGTCTCGCTGGAATACTTCAAGAACCAGGATCCGGGCGCCTTTATCAGCATCTCCGGCGGCGGTGTTTTGGCCTCCAGCAAGCACCAGGCGCAGGCCCAGCAGTTCCTGAAGTTCATCACCGGCAAGGCGGGGCAGACCATCCTGCAGACAGGCGGTTCCTTTGAATACCCGGTGGCCAGCGATGTCCCCGCCAATGACAAGCTCACGCCGCTCGCGGACCTCGACGCCCCGAAGATCGATCCCGCTAAGCTGAACTCCCAGAAGGTCAGCGAGCTCATGACCAGCGCAGGGCTACTCTAGAACCCGTGGCAAGAACGACGGCGGCACGGTCGGCAAGTGGTCCCGCCGGCATAGCGTCGGGTCCAGCACCCGGGCCAGCGGGGGGCAGGAGCAATCGCTCCGGCCCCCCGCTGGTCGTCGTGCTGATCTCCATCCTGATCGCGGCATTTGCACTGCTGCCGCTGGGCTACGTCGCCGTGATGACCGTCGGCGCCGGCTGGGAAACCATTTCCACCCTGGTCTTCCGCCCCCGGGTTGCCGAGCTGCTGATGAACACCATCGCCCTGGTGATCATTACCGTGCCGCTGTGCGTGGTGCTGGGCGTGGGCGGAGCGTGGCTGGTGGAGCGCACTTCCCTGCGCGGGCACAAGGCCTGGTCGCTGCTGCTCGCGGCGCCCCTGGCCATTCCTGCCTTCGTCAACAGCTATGCCTGGGTCAGCGCCATCCCGTCGCTGAGCGGGATCTTCGGCGGCGTCCTGATCTCCACACTCTCTTATTTCCCGCTGGTCTATATCCCCGTTGCCGCGACGCTAAGCCGGATGGACCCGGCCCTGGAGCAGTCCGGCGCCTCCCTAGGTCTGGGATCCTGGCGGGTGTTCGCCCGCGTGGTGCTGCCCCAGCTACGACTGGCCATCGCCGGCGGCGCACTGCTGGTGGCGCTGCACCTGCTGGCCGAATACGGCGCGTTCGCCATGATCCGCTTCGACACCTTCACCACGGCCATTTACGAGCAGTACCAATCCACCTTTAATGGAGCGGCGGCCAATATGCTCGCCAGCGTGCTGGTCGTTTTCTGCCTCCTGCTGCTGCTCGCTGAATCCCGCACCCGCGGCAACGCCCGCTACGCCCGGATCGGCTCCGGCGCACAGGCCTCCGCCACCCGGCTCGCACTCGGCCCACATGCTATCCCCGCTCAGCTGGCGCTGGCGGCGCTGACCGCACTGGCCTTCGGGGTTCCGCTCTATCACGTAGGCCGCTGGCTGATCGCCGGTGGTGCCACCATCTGGGCCCGACCGGAGCTGGTGTCCTCGCTGCTGCAGACGCTCGGCTACGGGCTGGCCGGCGCGCTGGTCACCACCGCGCTCGCCTTCCCGTTGGCGTATCTTGCCGTCCGCCACCCGGGCTGGCTCAGTAAAACCCTGGAGGCAGTGAACTACATCAGCAGCTCCCTGCCGGGCATCGTCGTCGCCCTGGCATTTGTCACCATCACCGTGCACGGGCTGCCGGCGATCTATCAGACCTCCACGGTCCTGGTGGCCGCCTACGTGCTGCTGTTCATGCCGCGGTCCCTGGTCAATCTGCGCGCCGGGCTGGCGCAGGCGCCGCGTGAGCTGGATGAAGCCGCGCGCGCCTTGGGTAAAGCACCCTTTACCGCCTTTCTGAAGGTGACGCTGCGGCTCAGTGCCCCGGCCGCGGCGGGCGGAGCGGCCCTGGTCTTTCTGGGGATCGTCAACGAATTGACCGCGACGCTGCTGCTCTCCCCGAACGGCACCACTACTTTGGCCACGGAGTTCTGGACGCTGAGCAGCGAGATCGATTACGCCGGTGCGGCTCCCTACGCGCTCCTGATGATCCTGCTTTCCGCCCCGATGACCTACCTCCTTTTTTCGCAATCCAAGAAAGCAGCCGGACAGTGACCGAATCGCGTCAGACCCAGCAGCGGCCGCGCCACCCGCACACAGCGCGGGCCCGGCGGCCCTCTGCCCCCGTTGCCGCCACGACAGATAATCACCTGCTGATTGAGGGAGCGCGCAAGAGCTTCGGCGGCACCGAAATCCTGAAGGGAGTTGACCTTGCCGTTGCCAAAGGACGGACGACGGCGATAGTCGGGCCCTCCGGATCGGGCAAGACGACGCTGCTGCGCCTGATCGCAGGCTTTGAGGCGCCCGATGCGGGCACCATTTCACTGGACGGCCAAGCGGTGGCCGGGCCGTCGGACTGGGTTCCGGCGCACCGGCGCAAGGTGGGCTACGTGGCCCAGGACGGCGCACTGTTCCCGCACCTGACGGTGGGACAAAATGTCGGGTTTGGACTGCCCGGCCGCGGCGGAAAAGCGGCTGCTGGCCGCGTGGCCGAGCTGCTCGAAATGGTGTCCATGGACCCTTCCTACGCCAAGCGCCGCCCGCACCAGCTCTCCGGCGGCCAGCAGCAACGCGTCGCGCTGGCCCGCGCCCTGGCCCGGGAGCCGGCGCTGATGCTGCTGGACGAGCCGTTTTCCGCACTCGACGCCGGCCTGCGCGTGGCCACCCGCCGCGCGGTGGCGGCGACGCTGTCCGAGGCCGGGGTCACCACCATCCTGGTCACCCATGACCAGGCCGAAGCGCTCTCCTTTGCGGACCAGGTTGCCGTTATGCGGGACGGAAAACTGGCGCAGATCGGCAATCCCTTTGTTGTTTACACCCGCCCTGCCGACCGCGCCACGGCGGAGTTCCTCGGCGACGCCGTCATTCTCGAGGCGTGGATGGAGGGCTCCTTGGCCACCTGCTCACTGGGTGGGATTCCCGTTCGCCGCCCACCCGCCCAGGGTCGCGTATTGCTGATGCTGCGGCCCGAACAGATCCGCATTGCCGAGGACGGGCCCATCCATGGAACAGTGGTGGACACGGACTATTTCGGCCCCGAAACCACCGTCCGGCTGCAGCTTGAACCGCTCGCGCTGTCCGGGGATCCACACCAGCCCACGGGTGGGGAAATCATCAGCATCCGGCACTGGAACGCCATGCTCGCCCGGCCGGGCGTGCGGCTCAGCCTGCGCGTGGTGGGTGAGGGCGTGGCGTTTCCCTTCGCGTAATGGGCTGCACCGGCGGCTTCCAGTGGCACTAGTGCGGCCCCGCGGGACTTACTGCGGCATTCGCTTTTGCGGGTATGGTGTTTCCCCCGCAGCCAGCGCCAGGACAAAGCCGGCAATCTTGGCTTCCCGGGCAGCGGCATTCTTCGCCGCTCCCACTCGATAAATGAGTGCATAACGGTTCGTTGCAGTGAGCACATCAAACATGGCCTGTGCCTGCCGATCGGCAGCGACCGCTGCTGCCAGATCATCCGGAACCACCGCCGTCCGCTGCCCCGGATAGGCCCTTTCCCAGCGCCCGTCCGCCTGCGCCGCCGCCACCGCGGCTTCTCCGGCCTGCTGCATCAGCCCCGCCTCCCGGAGCCTGGCAACATTGTCTGCATTTTTCCTGGACCACGCGCTTCCTGACCGCCGCGGCGTGAATCGAGTCACGTAGCTGCCCTCGTCCCTGCGTCCGATCACGCCGTCGATCCAGCCGAAGCACAGTGCTTCATCCAGCGCAGCCGCGTACGTCAGGGCCGTCACGGAACCGCCCTTCTTGTGCAGCACCAACCGCACCCCGGGGCTGCTCCCATGGTTCTCCGCCAGCCAGTCACGCCATGCCTGCTCATCCGGGACCAGTAGCTCAGCACGTTCCGCACCCATAAGGCACACCCTACCCATCGCCGTCGCCCTTTACGCCCGACTACCGCCGCGTGCCCTCGGTGAACATGGGTGCCGCCTGCGGCATCGACGGCAGCGGATGGGGTAGAACAGAAGGATGAGTGTACGCACCCCCGATCCCTACCCAGGCTGGCTTTCCGAGGATGACCTCTTCGAAGCCCGCAACCGGCTGCCGATGGTTTATGTGGAAGCGGTGCCGGTCCGGCTCGATCCGCTGGGCTACGTGAACGAGGTGGGTCTGCTGCTGCAGGCGGACGACGACGGCGCCATGATCCGGACGCTGGTGTCCGGCCGCGTGCTGTACCGGGAAACGGTCCGGGCTGCCCTGCTACGGCACCTGGAAAAGGACCTGGGAAACTTCGCCCTGCCGCAGCTGCCGATCAGCCCGGTCCCCTGCACCGTGGCCGAATACTTCCCCTCCCCCTCCCAGACCGGCTTCACCGACGAACGCCAGCATGCTGTTGCCCTGGTCTATGTGATCCCGGTGACCGGTGAATGCAGCCCGCGGCAGGACGCCCTGGAGCTGAGCTGGATGACCCCGCAGGAGGCACTCAGCCCCATGGTGCAAAATGAATTCGCCGGCGGTCGAGGGGACATCCTGCGGCAGGCGCTGGCCTTTGCCGGGATCGCCGGCTAAAGTCCCCGCTGAGCATAAATCTTCATCACGTCTCGGACATAGGTGGCCCCTTCGGTCCCGCCGTACTGTGCGGCGAAGCGTGGGTCAGCCGGATACATCTGCGCCAGCGCGGCCAAATACTCCGTAGTGACGGGCGTATTTCGGGCCTGCGCGCCATGCTGCAGCCAGTCGAAGTGCCGTCCGGCGATGGCCTGGGCCTGGTCGCTGCCGGCCTCGAAGCCAGCGGATTTGGCACGCCCGTAATCGGCCGCTATGTCCTCGTGCTGCTGCTGGTACTCGCGCTGCTGCGCTGGCGTCTTGGACCGCCACCATGTGTCACCGGCGGCGTACGCGTCCTTCCCCCAGCGCTGTTCAACCTCCTCCCGATGCCCGGTGTGGTCGAATCCGTTGAACATTTCCTCTGCCATCAGTTGTTCACCTTTTTCCAGCTTGGCTAACGTTGCCCGCACGGAGGCGATCTGCACCCCGAGCCGTTCGTGTTCGCCCTGCAGCCAGCGAAGGTGGACCTGCAGCGCCTTATCCGGCGCCAGCTCATGGTTGAGCACCCCGGCAATGTCGTTCAGGCCAATGCCCAGCCCGCGCAGCAGCAGGATCCGCTGTAGGCGCAGCAGGGCGCTTTGGTCGTAAAACCGGTAACCGTTGTTACCGGTCCGACTCGGCGCGAGCAGTCCGACGTCGTCGTAATGCCGTAGCGTGCGGCTGGTGGTTCCGGTCATCCTTGCGATGTCCTGAATCGGCCAATCCATAGCATTCCCTCCGCGGCAGCGGCTCTTTGCGCCGCCAGGAACTACGATACGGATTGACGTAACGTCAATGTCAAGGGACGGCCATGGTGGGGGCCGACAAAAAAATTACGGCAAGGGCCGGACGGCGGCAGGGCCACCGGGTCAGCGTTCGCGGCTGACAGCCCCCTCGGAGACCGGGGCCGAGGCCACCTCGAGCCAGAACTCGCCGTCCTCCTCAACCAGCCGCGGCTGGTACACCACCGTAGCCCGCTTGTGGTTTAGATACGCGATGCAGCCGCGGGCAACGGCCAGCTTTTCCAGGATGATTTCACAGCCGGGTACGGTCAGCTCGGAGAGGGTGAGACCCACCGTGTTCGGCTGGCCGATCTCCTCTCCTAGAGCAACGCCTTCGCGTCCCGCGACCAGCTCCTCGGCGCAGGCCCAGCGGCCCCAGACTCCCTTACTGGCCAGCTGTGACGGTGTCTGGTTCACGGGTGCGGCCGCCGCGAAATAGCGGGTGTTAAACCGGCGGTGGGCGAAGTCCGGGCTGAGCCAGTTGACCAGGGGCCTGAGCAAGTCGGTGCGCAGCGCCAAGCCTCGCTTGGCCAGCATTTCCCCGAAGGTCTTGTCCTGGTTGGCGATCGCTTCCCTGGCGGCCATCCACTCGGTGCCTTGGTTCGCTTCGATCAGCGAGGACGCGTCTTCGCCGGCCAGCAGAATCCCGGTTTCCTCAAAGGTCTCGCGGATAGCGGACACCACGTGCCGCCGCGCCAGCAGCTCGTCGCTCATCCCCATGCTCTTGGCCCACGCGGCCGGCGAGGGGCCCACCCAGTCCATGCCGTCGTCGTCGTGCGCGTCGACGCTGCCGCCCGGGAAGGAGACGATGCCAAGCGGTGAGACGCCACGGCGGTACCCGAGATACGTCTGCGGACCAGCGGGGCCGTCCTTGAGCAGAACCACTGACGAGGCGTAGCGCGGCTTACTGGGGGTCCGTTCGCCGAACTCCGCCCAAGTCCGCGCCGCGTCCAACTGATCGGGGAGCAGCCGGAACGTCCGGACGCTTGCGGGTTTACTGGAACTGAGCAATCAACTCAACCTCGACGGGCGAATCGAGCGGCAGCACTGCCACGCCCACCGCGGAGCGGGCGTGTATGCCGGCATCGCCGAACACCTGGCCCAGCAGCTCCGAGGCGCCATTGACAACGCCGGGCTGGCCGGTAAAGGACGGGTCGGAGGAGACAAATCCAACAACCTTCACAATCCTGGTAATACGGTCCAGGTCCCCGATGGCGCTCTTGACGGCGGCGAGGGCGTTCACGGCACAAACGGCGGCCAGCGCTTTCGCGTCCTCGGCCGACACGCCCGCGGACCCGACCTTGCCCGTAACTGTGAGTTTGCCGTCAATAAACGGCAACTGTCCGGACGTGTAGACGTGATCGCCGGACACGACGGCGGGCACGTAGGCGGCAACCGGCGCGGCCACGGCGGGCAGTGTCAGTCCCAGCTCCTGCAGACGGGCCTCAACGGCCGACGACGCCGGAGCTCCTTCGGTATGCTGGCGCATGTTTTGGTTCCCGACGCTGTCATTTTGCGGCACCATCACGGCTACTGCTTCTCCCTCTTCAGGTAGGCAACCAGACCATTGCCGTCCGGCCCGGTAATGACCTGCACAAGCTCCCAGCCGTCCTCGCCCCACTGGTCCAGGATCTGCTTCGTGGCATGGATGATGAGCGGAATTGTGGCGTACTCCCATTTGGTCATGAGCTAAAGCGTAGCCCTTACCGGTAAACTGGGAAAATGGCAGCACTGAAAAACCCCATTTTTGACACCGCGACTACCCTGGGAAAGATCCTGGGGTTCCTTACTGTCAGCGCCATCTGCGGCGTCCTGGTAGCGGGGCTGATGGTCCCGGCCGTAGCGGTAACGGGCACCACGGCGAGTAACTCCATCAGTTTCTTCGATAATCTGCCCGGCGAGCTGAAGATCGACGCTCCGGCGCAGTCCACCAAGGTGCTCGCCAATGATGGCTCCGTGCTCGCTACGTTCTACGACCAAAACCGTCAGCAAGTGGGGCTGGATGACATGTCGCCGTTCATCAAGGACGGGATTGTCGCCATCGAGGATTCCCGTTTTTACGAGCACGGCGGCATTGACAGCACAGGCATCCTGCGGGCGCTGGTTGCCACCGCCCAAGGCGGCCGGCAGGGCGCGTCGACGCTGACCCAGCAATACGTTAATAACGTCATCATCCAGGCTCAGGAAGCCAAGGGAGATACGGCCTCAATAAAATTCGGCGACCAGAAGACCGTGGGCGACAAGGTCCGTGAGATGAAGCTGGCCATTGCGCTGGAGAAAAAGTATTCCAAGGATGACATCCTCCGCGGTTACCTCAACATCGTCTATTT
The DNA here is from genome assembly GCA_038242035.1 of Actinomycetales bacterium. Taxonomy (GTDB): domain Bacteria; phylum Actinomycetota; class Actinomycetes; order Actinomycetales; family Micrococcaceae; genus Arthrobacter_M. Next base: position 156 of record JBBSSN010000008.1, on the reverse strand, counting down.
CGCCAATGGTGCCTACGGCATTGAGGCCGCCGCGAACCTGTATTTCGGCGTCTCCGCCAAGGACCTGACGCTGCCCCAGGCCGCGCTGCTGGCCGGCGTCGTCAACTGGCCCGAACATTACGATCCGATCAACGAACCGGCCAACGCCCTAGGCCG
>JBBSSN010000007.1:0-30331 GCA_038242035.1 Actinomycetales bacterium | reverse complement strand
TCATTGCCCTCGATGGTGGTTCCGAATGAATCTGTGGTGATATCGAGTGTAGCCATGCCTTAACGCTACGGCAGGCCGTTCGCCAGCACCAGTGACAGGATTGGATTTCGCTGACCGCGTGAGCGGGAATAGCGCCGCATGACCGCGTGAACCTGAGCGCGCGAACCTGACCGTGTGAACCTGTCGACGCTTAACGACGACGACGACGACAGCTCGGCCGTGCGCGGAGCAGGGTAGGGCCGTCGTCGTCGTGTCTACCGTCTATTACACGCTTACCTATTACACGCCGTGCGGGGCGTGGGCCGAGAGGTACTTGCGCCCGGTTGCGATGATTACCATGCCGATCAGCAGGGCGACGGCGGCGGTGTAGAACGTCACCGGCGCACCGAAGTGTTCGGCCAGTTTCGCTGCCGCGAACGGGGCGATTGACCCTCCCAGCCAGCGGACAAAGTTGTACCCGGCGCTGGCCACGGGCCGAGGCGAGTCCGAAACCTCCATGGCGAGCTCCGTAAACAAGGTGTTGTTGATACCCAAGAGCGCACCGCCAACGACCACCAGCACAACGATGGTCGGGATGGAATGTCCTGCAGCCAGGCCGATGCCAACCAGCACCAGCACCAGGGCTCCCAGGGAACCCAGCAGAGTTTTCACCGGACCAAAGTGACGCTGCAGCACGGGGGCAACGAAAACAGAGAATACGGCTACCGCTACGCCCCAGCCGAAGAAGACGGCGCCGATTCCGTAGGCGTTCATATGCAGGATAAACGGCGTGAATGCCAGGATCGTGAAGAAGCCGTAGTTATAGAAGAGCGCACTGCCTGCGGTGGTCCGCAGCCCGGGATGGCCAAGTGCCAACAGGGGATCCCGGAGTCTGGTGCGCTTGGCCGGGGCGGGCGTCTTCGGAAGCAAAATGATCAGCGCAATGAAAGCAACGGCCATCAGTGTGGCCGTACCAAAGAACGGGGCGCGCCACTGCCAGCCGCCCAGCACGGCCCCCACCAGCGGGCCGAGCGAAAGCCCCAGGCCAAGGGCTGCTTCATAAAGGATGATTGCGGTGGCACTGCCGCCGCTGGCGACGCCCACCATGACGGCAAGGGCCGTTGCGACGAAGAGGGCATTGCCCAGGCCCCAGCCCGCGCGGAAGCCGACCAGCGTGGAAACATCTCCGGCGGTCCCGGAGAGCGCGGCGAACACCACAATGACACCAAGTCCGATCAACAGCGTTTTCTTGCCGCCAATCCTGGAGGACACGAAGCCGGTGATGAGCATGGCCACGGCTGTCACGAGGAAGTAGCTGGTGAAAAGCAGGGAAACCTGGCTCGGTGTGGCCTGCAGGTTTTCCGCAATGGCCGGCAGGATCGGGTCCACCAGCCCGATCCCCATGAAAGCAAACACAGAGGCAATGGCCACTGCCCAGACGGCCTTCGGCTGTTTGAGCATGGACGTCTTCTCCGCCCGGAGTGTTTCTTCGATTTCTTCAACCTCGCCCGTTGCTCCGACCGGTCTGGTTGTTTCTGCCGTGTTAGCTGCCTTGGTGGCTGCCACGGTTCCTCCTCTGCTTTAGTGCTTTAACTCTTCGTAAAATGTTTTGTGCTGAAATTCCGCTGCCCGTCGAAAGCTGACGCGTGAGGTGCCTGCGTCAGCTTGTTTGGCCCGTCAGTGCACTGTTGAGCTTGTTCATCGCCTCAATAGCGCCGGCGATCGCGTCCCGCTCGGCTTCGGTCAGCTCGGCCAGACCGTCACCTAACATGACGTTGCGGGCGTGATTGGCCGAGCCCAGCGCGGCATAGCCCGTGGCAGTGAGGCTGACCAGCACCCCGCGGGCATCTTTCACGTCCTGGGTCCGTTCCACCAGGCCCGCGTTCTCCAGCCTGATGATCTGCTCAGTCGCACTGGGAACCCGTACGCCGGCCTTCCGGGCGATCTCGCTAACGCGGACCTGCCCTTCCGCCACGATGTTCAAGGTGCTGACTTGTCCGGTGCTCAAACCGTCATCGGCGTCCATGGACCGGATCAGATACACGGCTCGTCGCAGACTCTCCCGGTAGCGGCCCGCCAGCTCATACAATGCTTCATCACTCATACTTAGGTACCCTAATAGTTAGGGTACCTAAGTGTCAAATATGGACGAAAGTGGTGCAATGAAATATGCCCGCTGCAGAAGACAGAAATGACCTCGCCGTTCCGTCCCGGCAACCGCTCCTCCATCGGTTAGTAGCCGCAGTTGCTGCTCCCTATCAGCTCTGGGTCGGCAACGATGGGCAGCTGCGCCCGACGGGGGCGCAGGGCGCGTACCTGGGCGACACACGAATCCTGTGCTGTGCCATCCTCACCGTCGACGGCCAGGAGCCAGAAGCCGTTTCCGTACAAAGCCGGCCGGCGGCAAACGGGCAAGTCATCGAGTCACGCTTCATCTTCCGCTCAGCTGGCTCCGCCGTATTCTCACCCCCGTGCGTGTTGACACGGTCCTTGCTGGTCACTGCGCAGGGTATTGAGGATTCCATTCGCATCGAGTCCGCGGTGAGTACGGAGTTGACGGTGGACCTTGGACTGAGCCTTGCGGCAGATCTTGCAGGCATGGATGCCGTCCGCGGCGGTGTAGTAACGGCGTCTCTCCGCCCCCGGATCACGGCGGGAACCTACCGCTGGAGTAAGTCCGACGGCGTGGAATCGACGCTTGCTGTTAGCTCACCTGTTGCTGACTCAAGCACCGCTGACTCATCCGCCGCTGACTCACCCGCCACCGGGAATGCGGCTGCCGCCGTCGTCCATTCCGTCACTCTTTCCCCGCACGGCACCGCGGAGTTCAGCTGGCACTTGACCGGCACGGACCCGTTATCCCCGGTGTCTGCGGCGCCCGAACGGCGGGAGCCGACGTTGAGTCCGCACCCGGCGCCAGGACTCAGCGCCCTTGCCGCGCTCGCTGTGCAGGCTTCCTCCGATCTTGCCGGATTACGCCTATCCATCAACCCCCGGGCCCCAATGAAACGCTCTGACATGGCGGGGAACGGCGCAAATTTCCTCGCTGCCGGGGCACCTTGGTACTTCACGCTGTTCGGCCGGGATTCGCTCTGGGCTGCTCGTCTTCTCCTGGGCCATGATCTTTCTCTGGCCTCCGGTACCTTGCGCACGCTTGCGGCTTTCCAAGGGACCACGACCGACCCGGAGACCGCGGAGGAGCCGGGAAAAATTCTGCATGAGCTACGAAGGTGCAGTTTTAGCCTTTCCGCCGAGAACCAAGGTAAGGGCCTGCACCTCCCGCCGCTGTACTACGGCACAGTTGACGCAACGCCGCTGTGGATCTGTCTGCTGCACGATGCCTGGCAGGCCGGACTGCCCCATGAGGAGGTTGAAAGCCTTTTGGACTCCTGCGAGGCGGCGCTGGAGTGGATGGTGGAGTACGGGGATTCCGACGGCGACGGCTTCCTCGAGTACCTAGATCCGACCGGCATGGGGTTGGCCAATCAGGGCTGGAAGGACTCCGCCGATGCGGTCCGCTGGCCTGATGGCACGTTGGCGTCCGGACCGATCGCGCTCTGCGAGGTTCAGGCCTACGCGTACGAGGCGGCGATGGGCGGCTCCGCGCTGCTCACGGCGTTCGGACGAACCGCCTCGCGCTGGCGTGCTTGGGGCACCGATCTACAGTCCCGTTTCCGGGATAAATTCTGGTGCGACGACGAGTTTGGGCGATTCCCGGCGATCGCGTTGGATGGGCAAAAACTACCGGTCTCCAGCGCTGCCAGCAATATGGGGCACCTGCTCGGGACCGGCCTGCTCAATTCCGCGGAAAGCCAGGCAATCGCTCGGCGGCTGCTGGCTCCCGATTTGTTCACCGGCTTTGGCATCCGAACGCTTTCGGATACGAATGCCGACTACTGGCCCTTGAGCTATCATTGCGGATCCGTCTGGTCCCACGACACGGCCATCATTGTGGCCGGGCTGCGCAAGGATGGACACGCCGAAGCGGCTCAACGGATCGCCCGCGGTCTGCTCGATGCGGCGGAGACTTTCGACTACCGTCTGCCCGAGTTGTTTGCGGGTTACTCCCGCAGCCAGGCTCCCGCGCCGGTTCCCTACCCCATGTCCTGTTTCCCGCAAGCTTGGGCGGCCGCGGCTGCGGCGCCAATTCTCGACGCCCTGGGCTGAGCTGCTGCTCCCAACCGACTACAGCGTGCGACGATCAACGACACCCTGCCGCCGTCGTCGACCATTGGCTTTCGGTACTGACAAGAGTCATCCGCGTTCCGGGTCGAGGGCCTAGAAGCTTTTCATCCTTCACATGACAACCCCGGCGCCTAAAGCACCGCGTGCGCGGCACATCGCCCGGGAAATGCCGCATAATATGGTCAAAATTTAACGCCACTCACAAGGGCCGCCGGCCCCGATGAGGGGAATCATTCGAGCGTGACGCCGCAACGCTGACCCTGCAGGATGCGCGTGTCGGACGCCGTAGCGCATGGCGGTTCCATCGAAGCGGTGGCGCAGGCATCATATTTGTCCGTATCGGAAGTCGAAGCCCTCACCGGCCCAATCTGCGTAATCCCCGCGCTCGGGGAAGCGTTCACTTGGGCTACCTGCGGACTATGAGCTCGCCTGAGCCAATGCTTAGTGACACACGCGCCGCAGTGCCAAGATCGTCGCCGTCGAATTGGATCTCCTGTGGGTGTGCGGCACGAATCTGAACGGATTTGCCTTGAAAGTACTCCACCGCTGAATTTTTGCCGCGGCCCCGGTTGAGCAGGCTGCCCAACACCGCCCACCATCCGAATCTGCCACGCGGCGCTATAGTCATCAGGTCCATCAGCCCGTCAGCGATCTTGGCGTCCGGGAAAATGTCCACTCCGCCCTGTAACGTTCCACAGTTACCTGCCATGATGCTCCGGGTGCGCCGCGTCAAGTGCACGGTTTCATCGATGGTGATCCGGGCTTTCACCGGCCTCCCGGGCAGGTGCCGTATGCCCGCCTCAACATAGGCAAGCCAGCCGATTTTATCTTTGAGGTCCTCCCGGGTTCCGGCCATAATGGCGGCGTCAAATCCCAGCCCCGCCATCACCAGAAAAACATGCTCCTCGGTGGCATCGTCAAGGGTGGCCCGGATGACATCTATCCTTCGATCCGTCCCGGTCAGGGCACGCCTGGCGGCCAGAGCGGTGTCGTTGACGTCGATATCCAGATTTCTGGCCAGCAGATTTCCGGTTCCGAGCGGAATCAGACCCAGCGGTACGTCCGTTCCCGCAAGGGCGCTGGCGATGCTGCGGATCGTTCCGTCCCCGCCGGCGCCGATAATGAGGTCTGCGTTTTGCTGCAGCGCAGCGCGTGTCTGACCAGCACCCGGATCATCGGCGGTGGTCTCCAGCCATATCGGCTCGTCCCACCCCTCATCGCTGCACAGCCGGCTCAGCACCGAAGACAGGTCGGTCCCTACGATCTTGGTGGGGTTAACAACGACGGCGGCGCGCCGCCGCGCGCCCTTGGCCGAAGCGGTCATGATGTTCTTCCGAGAGCTACTAATGGAGCAACTCTACCGGCAGCCAGCGACTACCCAAACCGCCAGCACCGCCAACGGGAGGACAATGATGACCGCCACCAGCCCAGTCAGGGCGAACCGCCCCCAGGAGACGTCAACCCGCAGAGCCTTGAGCCGCTCATGCCAGAGCAGCGTCGCCAGTGATGCCCACGGCGAAATCAGTGGACCGAGATTTACCCCGGTCAGCAGCGCCGCGAGCCGGACCTGCGAGCCGGCGACGGGTTCAAGGGCCAGGTAAGCGGGGAGGTTGTTGACCCCGTTCGCGGCCAAAGCGCCTACACCTGCCAGCTGCAGCAGGCTCACGAGTCCGTCTCCGGTACCTGAAACACGAGCCAGTATGGTGCCGAGCCCATGCGAGTGCATCGTCTGCACCACCAGGAATAGCCCCGACGTCAGTAGGAGGGGAAACCAGGGGAACATAGACCAGCGCAGGGCCTGGCGCCGTCGAACCAGGAAAACGGCCAGGAGGAACACCGCCGCAATAACCGCCGGGATCGCTACCAGCACCCCCGAGACCAGCGCGGGAAGCAGCAGCAGCACCGTGACGCCGGCGGTTAGAGCCAAGAACCTATCCGGCGCCGGCTCGGTGTCCACTGGACTATAAACACCGCGCAGTTGACGTCCGAACATGATCCACAGCAGCGCCACCGGAACCACAACTGAGACTATTGCGGGCGCCCACATCATTGCCGCGAAACCCGCTGGGGAAAGTCCCAGCCGCTGCTGCGCCAGCAGATTGGTGAGATTGGACACGGGTAACAACAAAGACCCCGTATTGGCAAGCCAGACGGTGGTCAGGGCGAACGGCAGCGGCGGTATCCGGGCATGAATGGCCAGCAGAACGACGACGGGCGTGATCAGAACCGCCGTCGAATCCAAGGACAAAAAGACAGTGCTGACGGTTGAGAGCGCTACCACGAACAGCCAAAGCAACCAGACACTGCCTGTTCTGATTCCTCCATGGTGTGGCCGAGCCCCCAGCCGTGCGAGCGCTCCGGTAACGGCGCGAAAAACCCCTGCCTGGTCCGCGAGCTCTGTCACCAAGGTCATCGCCACCACGAACACCAGGATCGGCACTGTCCGGTCCGCCAGGTTCACGAAGTCCGTCCACGGCAGCAGCCCGCTGATGAGCATCGCGGCTCCGGTCAGAAACAGGGCCGCAGGGAGTGCTATGCGCCGGAAAAATTTCATCTGCCTATCTTCGTTCCCAAGCTCATCCGTTGGTTCAGGTGTCCCGTCAGTGCAGCACTTTGAGACCTATCACGCATGCCACGATCCCCAGCAGCAGCCCAATCTTGATGACGGATACCGGTTCGGCGTCAAAGATCATCGCGTACGTTATTGTCAGCACCGCTCCGATTCCGACCCACACTGCGTACGAGGTGCCGGTGGGCAGTTCGCGCATGGCAAAAGCGAGCCCGGCCATACTGAGCACCAGGCCTACGCCGAAGACGACCGTCGGCCAGAGCCTGCTGAACCCTTCGGATTTACCTAGCGCCGTCGCCCAGACAGCCTCAAAAACGCCCGAAATGACCAGGATTATCCAGGACATGATGCTCTCCTCGACGCCGTCTTGTCGCTGTCCGGGTACGGCGTACTCGTCCGGGTGCACCTGGCACTATGAAAAATTGTGGCTTCCTAAAAATCTCACGCCGAAGTTCCCGCCGCAAGCTCATATCCGCCAAAATGGGACTATGTCCAAACCGCTCTTGCCGCCTCTGGGAACGCCGCCGCTGGGAACCCACTCCCCGATGACCGCCGCGTATGTTCGTCGGCCCGGTCCCGCCGCCAGCATCGAAGTGGGACGCCTACCTAGGCCCAGCCCCGCAGCGGAAGACGTTCTGGTCGCCGTCGGAATCGTAGCCCTGGACCCCGTCGATACTCTCGTCAGATCCGGCCGGTACCCAACCGCCCTGCCCCTGCCTTTCGTCGTCGGGCGTGATCTCGTCGGAACCGTGGTGCAGTGCGGTACCGCAGTGAAGGGATTTACCGTCGGTGACCGGGTCTGGTGCAACAGCCTGGGACACGACGGGCGGCAGGGTTCCTTTGCCGAATTCGCCGTCGTCCCTTCTGACCGGTTGTACCGGCTGCCGGAGGGTGTGGATTTTGAAACAGCAGTCGCCGTGGCTCATCCGGCGGCGACGGCGTACCTCGCCTGGTTTGTCCACGGCGGGCTGCGTCCGGGCAAGACGGTATTTGTCGGCGGCGGCGCCGGCAACGTCGGCCTGGCCGCGGTGACGATGGCGGCGCTGGCGGGCGCGCGCGTCGTCGCCAGCTGCCGTCCCGATGACTTTGCCCGGTGCCGCCAAGCCGGCGCCGAGGCCGTCATCAATTACCGCGACTCGGAGCAGGCAGACCGGCTGGCCGAAATTGCGCCGGAGGGAACGGACATCTTTTGGGACACCTCGGGACACACGGACTTCGCGGCAGCCGCCCGGGCCACGTCGCCCGGGGCAAGGATCCTCGTGACCGCCACGGCCAGCTCCGCGACCGCCCAAACAGTGATTCCGTTGGCCCAGCTCTACACCCGGGACATCAGCGTGCTGGGCTTTGTCATCAGCCGCGCCAGCGTGGCAGACCTTGCCGGGGCCGCGGAAATGATCAACCGTATGCTGGTCCGGAACCAACTGCACGCGCGGATTACGGAACGGCTGCCGCTGGAGCAGACGGCATCCGCTCATGAACGCATGGAGGTAGGGACCGTGACAGGCAGGATCCTGCTGCACCCCTGATCCCCCGGAACCACGTGATTTCTCGCTGCGTTCCGTCCGGGCCTCTCAGTGTGTGGCAGATGAGGGATCCGAAACCTCTCGTCGCCACAGGTCGCCGCCATATATCAGGCCGCCCGCTCCATGACCAAGAGCAAATTGAGGTTCAGTCCGCCTCTTCTGAGGTCCAATCTTTGCAGTGCGCTGCGGCGTCGGGGTTCGGATGCCCTGGAACGCGCTTTTCACAAGCGAACGTAGCCCAGCGGCAATCCGGGGCAAAGGTAATGGCCCGTACTTCCCTTTGTTTATAAGGAAGTACGGACCTTCTACCGTGTGGCAGATGAGGGATTCGAACCCCCGTAGGCGTTGCCAGCTGATTTACAGTCAGCCCCCTTTGGCCGCTCGGGTAATCTGCCGCAGGCCTGCCGTTCCGAAAGTCCGGACCGGCATTGGCTCCCAACAAGTGGAAGCACTAAAACGATACTAGGAAAGCGGCCAGGAATCGAATCGGGTGCAAGCTGGCCTACGCGTCCGACTGAATCCGTCGGATGAGCTGCTGCTCGAATCGTCCGGCCTGTTCCTCAGTCACTTGCCGAAGAGCCACGGCACGAGCCAAATCTGCGTGTACGCCGTCGATCCGGGACGAGGTTGCCGGGCTGGACGACGTTGTGGAGCCCGCTGCGGAAAACGCGGTGGATGCGGCCAGGGTGGCAGCGGCAATCATGGTTCCCGCTGCTATTTTGGCGCCACGGACAATGTATCGGCGCGGTTTTCCGGTGGACATACTGATCTCCCTTATTCGACGAAAGACTTCTGGGCCCCTCTACCCCTCCAACTCTGGCCGGTCCGGTTGTGCTCCCGCTTTGCGTCCGCTTGGAACCAACTGAGAACATTCGGCCGACGGCGGCAGACGGCTGCCGCCGTCGGCCAGCCAACGGTGCCTGGCCAATCTCCAGCTGTGATTGGCCAGCTAGGCTAGAAGCCGAACCGTGTGTTAACTCAGTTTCGATCAAGTGGAGGACCCCGTGGCAAGCGAATCAACGTTCGACGTCGTCAGCAAAGTCGACAAGCAGGAAGTCGCGAATGCCTTGAACCAGGCGCAAAAGGAAGTTGCTCAGCGCTACGATTTCAAAGGCATCGGAGCAGAGATCGACTTCAGCGGGGAAAAGATCCTTTTGAAGGCAAATTCGGAAGAACGGGTGAAAGCAGTACTGGACGTCTTCGAGAGCAAATTGATCAAGCGCGGCATCTCGCTGAAATCCCTCGATGCCGGTGAGCCCTTCGCCTCGGGTAAGGAATACCGGCTGGAGGCGTCCATCAAGGAAGGGATCGAGCAGGACATCGCGAAGAAGATCAACAAGCTCATTCGCGACGAGGCGCCCAAGGGTGTTAAATCGACGATCCAGGGGGACGAGCTGCGGGTCAGCTCCAAGAGCCGTGACGATCTGCAGTCCACCATGGCTCTGTTGAAGAACTTCGAGGATGCCGACCTCCAGTTCATCAACTTCCGCTAAGCGCCCGCGCCGACGAAGGGGCTTCCCCGCGCCGACGATGCTGCCCCGCACCGTCTTCGCGGGGAGGCCCCTTCGTCGCGGCCAGCCCGGCCATCGTGTTGGATCGATCTCATGACCTCCGGCCCCGCTACGGCGCACGGCTTTTACGGTCAGATCTTTGGCTGGACCTATGAAGTCGGTGACCAGGAAAAATACGGTGGCTACACGACGGGGCTTAAAGACGGCCTGCGAGTGGCCGGAATTATGAAAAACGATGGACAGTCCGGCTACCCGGACGTTTGGACGACATATCGAACCGGGCATGGGCCGGTATCCTGGACGCGACCGGTTAGCGGTTAGCTGCTCCAGCCCGCGGAGAACACAACATTTGACCGTGTAGCCGTGCTGTCCGGCCCAACTGGGGCCATGTTCAAAATCTCGCAGGAGAACGGCTAACCGGCCGGCTCGACCAACCCCGTGTCGTAGGCGAGCACCACAGCCTGGACCCGGTCACGCAGCGAGAGCTTGGTCAGGATCTTGCTGACATGTGTTTTGACGGTCTGCTCCGCGATGTAAAGCTCTGCGGCAATTTCCTGATTGGAAAGCCCACGGCCCACCAGAACCATGACTTCCCGTTCGCGTTCGGTCAATCCAACCAGCCGGTCCGCGCACGGGGCGGTCCGCGGTTGACTCTTGGCGAACTGCTCAATCAGGCGCTTAGTCACCGACGGCGCCAGCAAGGCCTCGCCGGCCGCCACGATCCGCACGGCTGCCACCAGCTCATCCGCCAAGGCATCCTTGAGCAGGAATCCACTGGCACCAAGCCGCAGAGCGTCGTAGACGTAGTCGTCCGCATCAAAGGTCGTCAACATGAGAACGTGCGTCGTCGTGTCGCTCTGACCGGGATCCTTCTTGCCGAGAATCTTGCGGGCTGCCTCAAGCCCGTTCATTACAGGCATGCGCACATCCATGAGCACCACATCCGGCAGTAACTCGGCCGCCAGATCGACCGCTTCTGCTCCATCGCTGGCCTGCCCGACGACGTCGATGTCGTGTTGCGCGCCCAACAAGGCCGCGAACCCGGCTCGGACCATGGCTTGATCGTCCACCACCAAAACGCGGATTGTCATTTGGTTCCACTCGTTCCCATAGTGACCAGCGGCAGGGTTGCCGTGACCGTAAATCCTCCGTTATTCAACGGCATGCAGAGGACGGAACCGCCTACAATGCTGGCCCGCTCACGCATTCCTATCAGGCCCTGCCCGGGATGCGTGCGGTCCAGCTGTGCCAGTACCGCGCCGATTCCGGAAGGGCCGTTGCTGATCTCCAGCTGGAGCGTCCGGGAGATTGCCCGCAGGGAAATGGTCACCTGGGCCCCGGGTGCATGCCGAACCACATTGCTCAATGCCTCCTGTGCAATTCGATACGCTGTCAGGCCAATCACTTCACTGACATCCACTGCCGCATCGGCACCAAGGCTGTCGGAGTCCAAATCGATCGAAACGTCGACGCCGGCCGTCCGGGCAGCCGCGATCAGCTGCGGGATATCCGTCAAACCCGGTTTCGGTGAGAGGTCCCGGGCTGCGCCATCGCTGCGTAGTGCCCCCAGCATGCTGCGCATTTCCGTCATCGCGCGCCGGGAATTCGCGGCGATGTCATCAAATTCCTGTCTGATGGACTCGTCCAGATCCGGGTGGCGGTACTGTGCCGTCGTCGCCTGCACCACCACAATGGACATGCCATGGGCGACGACGTCATGGAGTTCGCGGGCGATCCTGGCCCGCTCTTCGGCCAGCCGGCGCATCGACTGCTCTTCCGCGGAGAGGGTCCGTTCGGCCAGCAGCTGCTGGCGGATATTCTGCCATTGCTGGGTGATCACGGCGGCAACCATCAGGCCACCGGATACCGAGGCGTATACGACGACGTTCATCTCCGCCCCAAGGGAAACTTCAGCCGGCTGGCCACGATAGTTTACGGCGACGCCAATGAAAGTGCTCAGCAGCCAGGTGATCGCCGGGATTGTCCAGTGACTCCTCAGACCCGCCACGCACATGACCAGGATCTGCGTCACCATGGCGACGATGCTGAACGGCATCGGGGCCGAGCCCACCGGCGAGGACACGAGCGGCATGATCCCCAGCGGCACCAGGGACAGGAGCGCCCCCGGGACCGGACGGACAACTGTCAGGGCCAGAGAGCCGGTATGCAGAATCGTCATCCCCAGGGCGAAGGGCAGCATCATTCTGTACAGATTCACATTCAGGGAAGCACCTACCGCCATCAGTGCCACGCAGGCGGTGATAAACCCGAGCCAGGCCCAGCTGATCTTCTTCAATCTCAGCCGCGGCAGGGCCGCCATCTGGGTAGCCAAATCGAGGCGTTTAGTCCCGGTCAACGGTGGCGCGCCTGAGGTTGTACAAGATCACTGAATCCGTCGGCCGGCGCATCGGTACCTTCGGATGAGGCGTCCGCATCGTCCCTAGGCCCGTCCGCATCGTCCGTGGGCCCGTCCGCGGAGGTATCAGCTAGTTCCGAACCGCCGGCCGGCTGGCTCTGCCAACTCACGATGCTCCACGTCCGCTCGGCGTTCCAAGGCTCAGATTCCGTCCGCTCACCGTCCCGCAATTCAGAGGGTGCGCCTTCCGCCGTCGAGCCTTCCAACACGACAATCCCGGTGTTGCTGAGACTGTAATTCTCCGGATGCGCAGGGTCGATATTGCTGGCCCGGCAGCCTGCCCACGTGCGGATCATGGCACCATGACTGACCACGACGACAGTCCTACCGGCAGGGTCGCCCCCGCCGGCGGAGTCAGGTGCAGCGGCCTGCTCCGCCTCGCGGACCACGGCGTCGAAGCGCGCCAGGGTTTCAACTCCTGTCTGTGCAGTACCTGGGATTCGGGCCTCGCGCCCGCCACTGATCCAGCTCCGCACTACTTCCAGATACTTCCCGACAGATTCAACATCCCCATGCATCTCCAACTCCCCGGCGTCGATCTCGCGCAGACCGGCTCGAATCTGCGGCTTCAGGCCGACTGCCGCCGCCAGCGGCGCCGCTGTCAGCTGTGCCCGGGTTTGATTGGAAACGTAGATCGCGGTCAGCTGTTGGGTCCCATCCAAACGGCTTATCGCGGCCGGAATCGCGCCCGCCTGGCGATGGCCCAGGGCGGTGAGCCCGGGGCCCGGCACCGCTGTGTCCAGAAGATTACGAACGTTGGACGGCGTTTGGCCGTGCCGGATGAGGATCAGTCGCATGTTTCAATTGTCCTTGAAAAGCGTCGGTCGGGGCATTCGGACGGATCTCGGGCGGCGGGTTCGGCCGGGGCGCAACGGGCCGGGGCGCCAGCAGTGGGCTAGTTCAGCGGCAGGCCCGCCATTCGCTCCAGCCTGGCAATACGCTCCGGCATAGGCGGGTGGGTGGAAAACATGCGCCCCGCCGCCCCGCGGAAGGGATTAGCGATCATCAAATGGCTGGTATTAACCAGGTCTTGCTTCCGCGGCAGCGGCGCCTGCTCCACTCCTTGCTCCAGCTTGCGCAACGCGGAAGCCAACGCCAGCGGATCATCTGTCAGCGCTGAACCGTCCTCGTCCGCGTCGTATTCACGCGTCCGGCTGATGGCCAGTTGGATTACCGACGCGGCCAGCGGCGCCAGCAGGGCCATGGCGATCATCGCCAGTGGATTGGCGTTCCTGTTATCGCGGCCGCCACCGAAGAAGAGCGCGAATTGGGCCACGGACGTGATGACGCCGGCGACGGCGGCCGCCACGGATGATGTCAAAATGTCCCGGTTATAGACATGCATCAGCTCATGCCCGAGCACGCCACGCAGCTCGCGTTCGGTAAGAATATTGAGGATCCCCTGCGTGCAACACACCGCGGCATTACGCGGATTGCGTCCGGTCGCAAAAGCATTAGGGGCCAAGGTAGGGGAAACATAGATGCGCGGCATGGGCTGATTGGCCTTCGTGGAGAGTTCCCGCACGATCTGGTAGATGCCCGGAGCCTGTTCTTCCGTTATGGGAAAGGCCTGCATGGAGCGGATGGCGATCTTGTCAGAATTCCAGTAACCATACGCCGTTGTCGCAACGCCGATCAGCGCCATGATCCAGATCGGGGCTGAACTGCGCATCCCCGTTGCCAGGATTCCTCCGATGGCCAGCAACACCACCCACAGCACACCGAAGAGTGCAGCGGTTTTCAACCCGTTGAAATGCCTGTGCACGTTCATCTCCTTGTAACGGCCGATCATGGCCGGCCTCTAAGGGAAACGGCCGAGCGGGCTCGGCTGTTCCCGCAGCCCGCAGCAGCGCCTGAACCGTCGGCATTGCAGCGGGCTCAAGACAGTTCTGTGTCACCCGTCAAGGCCTTCCCCTACTGGCGAGGATCATCGGCGCATTCATCTTCGGGTTCGCCATCGTCTTGGAAGGTGGATGCACCACAGGCACCTATTATCGCCCTCGCAGCATGGCCGCTGAGCTCGGCGCAAGGACCGGCGGCGACTTCAGGGTGCGGGTGCCCGCTGCAGAGAACGGCTATCCGGTGACCGACTTTGCCAAGGCCGGCGCGGCTCAGTGGTCGATCACCGTGCAAAAAGCCTGATCTTCGGGCGCCGCAGGTCCTGTCGCTACGGTTCGGGATGGCGCGCGTCGTAGTGCAGGAACTTAGGTTGCCAGCGGGCCAGTAGCCACACGGCCGCAATGCACAAACCACCACCGACGACGGCGGCGAGCGCCTCCCCGAGGACCTGTCCGGTTGCGCCGGCAAAGAGGTCCCCCAAACGCGGCCCACCGGCGACCACCACCACAAAGACCCCCTGTAGCCGGCCGCGGAGATGGTCCGGCGTAGCGGCCTGCAAAATGGTGGACCGGAACACACTGCTGACGGAATCCGCCACACCGGAAACCACCAGAGCGAAGACGGCTGCAATGATCCACGGGGAAGTTCCTTCTCCGTTATGCCGTCCGCCAAGACCGACAGCGGTGCCCATGGCCGCTACGGCCACTCCCCACACGGTCACGGACCACACCACGGCCAAGCCCTGCCGCCGCACATGCCCGAGGGGTCCGGAAAACAGCGCGGCAAGCAAGGAGCCGGCGGCAATCGCCGCCAGGAGGACTCCGGCTGTTTCCTCACCTCCCCCCAGCCAGACCGCGCCAATGGCCGGCAGCAGCGACCGCGGCATGGCGAAGACCATGGCACAGAGGTCCACCAGGAATGTCATACGGACATTGGGCCGGGTTCCCAGGAATTTCAGCCCTTCCAGCACAGAGCCCAGCCCCGCTTTGCGCACTTTCCCCTGCGGCAGCATCGGCGGCAGGCTGAACAAGGCCCACAATGAGGCTGTGAAGGTCAGCACGTCGATGGTATAGGTCCAGGCGTAGCCGATATTGGCCACCAGAACACCCGCGAGCAGCGGCCCAACGGTAGTGCCAAGTCCGAAGACGATCATGCTGAGGGCATTGGCTGCCGGCAGCAGCTCCAGGCGCACCAAGCGGGGAATGATCGCGCTGCGGGCCGGCTGGTTGATGCCTGCCGCGCCGGACTGAATGGCAACCAGCAGATACAGGATCCACGTCTCATGTAGACCCAGCCAGGCCTGCAGCGCGATGCCGATGGTCACCACCCACAACACCGCGGCGGACGCCAGCGCCACCTTCCGGCGGTCCAGCGAATCAATGATCGAACCGCCGTAAAGGCCGGCGAAAACCAGCGGGAGCAGGGCAAATATCCCCAGCAGGCCCACGGCCAGCGTGGACTGCGTCAGGCTGTAGATCTCGAGGCTGACTGCGACCACTGTCAGCTGAGTACCGATCGAGGACAGTCCGAGGCCAAAGAAGAGCCGGCGGAATTCCGGGCTTTCACGAAGTGGGGTGAGATCGGCCAGCAGATTACGCACTGGTCAAGGATACCGGCGGGCTGTCGGCATCCTCTCACGCCTCGCTCCGGCTGCCGCACCCTGGCGGGGGGCCGGCCAGTACGTCATGACCGCATACTGTGACAGCACCCCGCGACCGTGCTTATTGAGAAGGCGCTTATTGTGAATTACTCAGAATAAGTGGTTAACTGAAACCATGACGACGGACACAAGGACGGAGCGGACCTCCGGATCTACGGCGGAGCACGAGTGGGAGCAGCAACTGCATTCCCACGACCGCCGGGTGACCAAACAGCGGCTCGCTGTGCTGGCCGCCGTCGCCCGTTCTCCGCATGCGACGGCGGAAGCCGTCACCGAAGCTATCCACGCCGGGCTGTCAAGCATTACCCTGCAGTCCGTTTATGTGGTGTTGGCCGACCTCACCGGGCTGGGTATGCTGCGGCGCATCGAGCCGCCCAACTCCCCGGCCCGCTACGAGACCCGGACCGGCGACAATCATCACCATGCCATCTGCACCGGGTGCGGGCGGATCGAAGACGTGGATTGCGCCGTCGGCCACGCCCCCTGTCTTACTCCTGGCCTGGACGCCGGCGCGACCATAGGCCACATTGTCATCGCGGACGTCCTGTACCAAGGAACCTGCAGCGACTGCGCCGCCAAGGCCGGCCTGCTCGGGGCCGGGGCACCGGCCCCTGCCCCTGCCCCTGCCTCCCACTAATTTTCCCCAGCCAACCCGAACCACTACCAAGGAGAGATATGACTACCCCTTCAACAACTCCGCATTCCACAACACAGTCCGGTGCCCCCGTCATCAGTGACGCGCACGCCCAGTCAACCGGTGCCGACGGCGCCATCGCGCTGACGGACCACTACCTGGTCGAAAAGCTGGCCCAGTTCAACCGCGAGCGTGTCCCGGAGCGCATCGTGCATGCCAAGGGCGGCGGGGCGTTCGGCACCTTCAAGACCACCGAGGACGTCTCCGCGTACACCAAGGCTGTCCTGTTCCAGCCCGGCGTGGAGACCGAAACCCTAACACGCTTCTCCTCCGTGGCCGGCGAGGCCGGATCTCCCGACACCTGGCGGGACCCGCGCGGCTTCTCCACGAAGTTCTACACCACCGAGGGAAACTACGACCTGGTGGGCAACAACACGCCGGTGTTCTTCATCCGCGACGGCATTAAGTTCCCGGACTTCATCCACAGCCAGAAGCGCCTTCCGGGCTCCAACCTGCGCGACGCCGACATGCAGTGGGACTTCTGGACCCTCTCCCCCGAGTCCGCCCACCAGGTCACCTGGGTGATGAGCGACCGTGGCCTGCCCGCCTCCTGGCGTGAAATGCAGGGCTACGGCTCGCACACCTACCAGTGGATCAACGACGCCGGCGAGCGGTTCTGGGTCAAGTACCACTTCCGCTCCAATCAGGGCGTCAACGCAATGACCGGCGATGAGGCCGAGCGCCTGGCCGGCTCCGACTCGGACTACTACATCCGGGACCTGTACGAGAACATCGACGCCGGCAACTTCCCCTCCTGGGACCTGCACGTGCAGATCATGCCGTACGCGGATGCCAAGGACTACCGGTTCAATCCGTTCGACCTGACCAAGGTCTGGCCGCACGCGGATTACCCGCTGGTCAAGGTCGGCACCATGACGCTGAACCGGAATCCGGAGAACTACTTCGCGCAGATCGAGCAGGCCGCGTTCGCGCCGTCGAACTTCGTACCGGGCATCGCTGCTTCGCCGGACAAGATGCTGCAGGCCCGCATCTTCTCCTACGCGGATGCGCACCGCTACCGCGTGGGCACCAACCACGCCCAGCTGCCGGTGAATGCGCCGAAGAACCAGGTGCACAACTACAGCCAGAACGGCACGGCGCGCTACACGTTTAACGATGCGTCCACCCCGAACTACGCCCCGAATTCCAAGGACGGGGCAGCGGCTGTTGAGCCGGCAACCGTCGGTGGCGGCTGGGAAAACGACGGCGCACTGACGCTCTCGGCACATTCCCTGCACGCCGAGGACAGCGACTTCGGCCAGGCCGGTACCATGTACCGCGACGTGTTCGACGACGGCGCCAAGGCACGTTTCCTGGACACCATCACCGGCGCTGTGGGCGGAGTCAAGGACGCCGGCATCAAGGAGCGTGCGATCGGCTACTGGACCAGCGTTGACGCGGACCTCGGTGCCAAGCTGCGTGCGAATCTGGGCGCCGGCGAAAACACCGAGTCCGCCTCCGAAGCGGCGATCAAGTACTAGGTGCGATCAAGTACTAGGTGCGATCAAGTGCTAGGTATCACACGGCGCTGAGCATCACTAGGCGCTGAGCATCACTAGGCACGAAAGGGCGGGCTCCCAGACCGGGAACCCGCCCTTTCTCTGTCCGCACGCGTCAATCCGCATCCACCTGCATAAACCTGCGCAGCGTTGGCCCCGGACAACGCGCCGGATGCATCCCCGCGCATCCGCAGCTCCAAACTCTGCGCAGAAGTCACCGCCAGATCAGTCTCAGGCGTCGAGGGAGACCTTGTCGCCGGCGTCGGACTCCGACGAACTGCTGAAGACTCCTTCGTCGGCCCGCGCACTCTTGAGCTGCCTGCCGAGCCGGGAGTTCCATGCTCCATAGGAGAAGTAGATGGCCAGCCCGAGAACCAGCCAGATGCCAAAGAAGACCCAGGTCAACGTCGCCAGGTTGAACATCAGGTAGATGCACAGCAGGGCGGAGGCCACTGGAATGACAGGGCCAAACGGTACCCGAAAGGATGGTTTGAGATCCGGGCGCTTGCGGCGGAGCACCAGAATACCCAGGCTGACCATCACGAACGCGGACAAGGTGCCGATGTTGATCATTTCGGCCAGCAGATCGACCGGGGTGAAGCCGGCCAGCAGCGCCACCAGGGTGCCGCAAATGATCTGCGTACGTGCAGGAGTGCTGCGCTTGGCAGAAGTCTTGCTCAGCGCGCGCGGGAGCAGGCCGTCGCGGCTCATCGCCATGGTCACCCGGGCCAGACCCATCAGCAGCACCATGATCACCGTCGTCAGGCCAATCAGGGAACCAAGCGAAATGACGACGACGGCCCAGTCCGCACCGACCAGGTGGAACGCGGTTGCCAGGGACGGATCCGCGGCCTTGGCCAGGTCCTGATAGGAAACCATGCCCGTGACCACCAAAGTGACCAGGATATACAGGACCGTGACGACGGCCAGCCCGGCAAAGATTCCGCGCGGCAGGGTCTTTTTCGGATTCTTGACTTCCTCAGCACTGGTGGCCACCACATCGAAACCGATGAAGGCGAAGAAAACCAGCGCGGCGCCGGAGATCACGCCGGTGAAACCGTACATGGCGGGGTTGGCGCCGCTGAGGAAGGACAGGAACGGCTGCTCGGTCCAGGAACCGCCCGTTGGCGGCGCCGGCACGGACGCGGGCACGAAGGGTGTGTAGTTCTGCGCCTTGACGAAGAAGAACCCCACCACGATCACGAAGAGGACAATCGCTATCTTGATAATGGTGAAGACACTGTTGACCCGGGCGGACAGCTTGGTACCCAATACCAGGACCGTCGTGAAGACGGCGACGACGACTAATGGCCCCCAGTAGAGGGTCAGGGAACCGAAGTGCAGCTGTGCGGGGATATCAACGTTAACGGCCTGCAGGAAGTCGCTGAGGTAGACCCCCCAGTACTTGGCGATCACCGAGCCGGCCATCAGCAGTTCCAGAATCAGGTTCCAGCCGATGATCCAGGCCAGCAGCTCCCCCATGGTGGCGTAGGTAAAGACGTACGCGCTGCCGGTGACGGGGATCGCGGTGGCAAACTCCGCGTAGCACATGATTGCCAACGCGCACGTGACCGCCGCCAGAATGAAGCTAACGGTCACCGCCGGACCGGCGTTATGTGCTGCGGCTTTGGCCCCGACGGAGAAGATGCCGGCGCCCACAGCGACGGCAATTCCCATGATCATCAGGTCCCAGGTATTGAGCGAGCGTTTGAGTGTCCGTCCGGGCTCTTGGGCATCGCGGAGGGAGCTTTCAATGGACTTTGTGCGCAGTAAATTCATGGAAATCCGTCGTGGTTGGAGCCAAAGGGACCCAACCACGATACCGAAGGCGCACCTGCTTCGCCCGCCCGCGTCCTGTCATCGTCTCAGATAGTGAGACAAGCCATCATTCCCCGGAGGTGTTCCGGGAACTAATTCCGGCCGACGTGCCATGGGAAATGGAAATCATGTCCTCGCGCGGCACCACCTTTACCCGTGGGCGCTTGACGACGGTGCCCTCATCGGCACCGGCCGCATCGTCGGCACGAACGTACTCTGCGCCCAGTGCTGCCTCGTGCGCGTCCAGCTTCAGCCAGCCCTCCCAGCTGGTGAACTGCACGCCGCGGGATTCGAGCAGCTCGATGATGGCTTGCTCCTCAGGCTTTTCGGCCTGTGGCAGGCTCAGGCGGTCTTCCAGCAAGCAGCCAATAGTCTCCAAGGCATCGCCTTTGGTGCTGCCGATCAATCCGACGGGCCCGCGTTTGATCCAGCCGGTGGCATAGATGCCGGGAACCGGTTTACCGTCTGCATCCAGCACCCGGCCCGCCTCATTGGGAATGACACCGCGCGCCCCGTCAAAGCCCACCTCGGGCAGCTCCGAGCCGAAGTAGCCGATGGCCCGGTAGACCGCCTGAACCGGGTAGTGAACAATCTCACCGGTGCCGCGGGCACGACCCGTGCCGTCCAACTCATTGCGTTCAAACTTCATCCCGCTGACCTTCCCATCCGTCCCGGTGATCTCCACCGGGCTGTGCAGGAAATGCAGGTGCAACCGCCGGGAAGCCGGCTTGTCAGCATGCGACTGCTCGTCCACGAGCCAGTTCGTCAGGGTGTTGACCATGGTCTTGACCTGGTTGTTCGTCCGGATCGCCTCATCCGAGGCAGCGTCAAAAACAAAATCCTCCGGATACAACACAATGTCCACATCCTTCGAATGCGACAACTCCCGCAGCTCCAACGGCGTGAACTTCACCTGCGCCGGCCCACGCCGGCCAAAAATATGCACATCCGTCACCGGCGAGGACTTCAACCCCCGGTACACATTGTCCGCAATCTCCGTCACCAACAAATCATCGGCATGCTTGGAGAGCATGCGCGCCACATCCAAAGCCACATTGCCGTTCCCGATCACCGCAACTTCCCTAGCCTCCAACGGCCACTCCCGCGGCACATCCGGATGCCCGTCATACCAGGAAACAAAATCCGCCCCGCCAAACGAACCCTCCAACTCCACGCCCGGAATGTCCAGGCCGGAGTCCTTGATGGCGCCGGTGGAGAAGATGACGGCATCGTAGAAGTGGCGGATGTCGGACAAGGTCAGATCCCGGCCGTAGGTCACGTTGCCCAGGAAGCGGATGTCGCCCCGGTCCAGAACCTTATGCAGGGCGTTCACAATCCCCTTAATCCGGGGATGATCCGGAGCCACACCATAACGGATCAGACCATACGGGGCCGGGTAGGACTCAAAGAGATCAATACTGACCTCGACATCGCCGCCGCGCACTTCTTGGGACTTAGTCAGAATATCCGCGGCATAGACGCCGGCCGGGCCGGAACCAATGATGGCCACCCGAAGAGGGCGGGCGGCTGCCGAGTTAGACACAGGAGGGTCCTTCCAAACGATCGATCAGCAAGAGAGAGACTTCGCGGCGCAGGGACATCCCCGCGGCCACCTGTTACCAGTCTAAATGGCCGCTTCACCTGCGGACCAAAGACGTGATGCGGAATACTGTCGGGAAAACTGATGTTATTGAACTTGTGTCTGCCAGCAACCCTGCCCTCAATTCCATGCCCGGCGATTCAACACCCCGGCGTGCACCGCGAAGCGACTCCACCGCAGGGGTGCTCTTCGGGATGGGCGCCTACAGCCTCTGGGGTCTCCTGCCGGTCTACTTTATCTGGCTCGTCCCCGCCGGCGCGGTCGAAATCGTGGCCAACCGGGTTGTCTGGTCGCTGGGCTTTTGTGCCCTCCTGCTGACCGTGACCAAGGCCTGGCCACAGCTGATCGCGGCTGTACGGAACAAACGGATCTTGGGCAACCTCTCCGTTGCCGCAGTACTGATCGCGGTGAACTGGCTGACCTATACGTTCGGTGTTACCACCGGCCAGGCCATTGAAGCATCGCTGGGATATTTCATTAATCCGTTGGTCTCCGTACTGCTGGGCGTCATCTTCCTAAAGGAGAAGCTGCGCCGCCTGCAGTGGGCTGCCGTCGGCGTCGGGTTTGCCGCCGTCGTCGTTCTGACAATCGGCTACGGCAGGCTGCCGTGGATCGCCCTGGTCCTGGCCTTCAGCTTCGGTCTGTACGGGTTTATGAAGAAGCGGGTCGGGCCCAGGGTCGATGCGGCGTCGAGCCTGAGCATTGAAACTGCGGTGCTGGCTCCGTTCGCCGCCGTCGTTATGATTGTCCTCTCGCTCAACGGTCAGGACACGCTCGGCACCCTCGGCGCGGGGCATTTCTGGCTGCTGGCCGCATCCGGCATTATTACTGCGGTGCCGTTGCTGTTTTTCGGAGCTGCTGCCCGACGGCTCCCGATGACGACCATCGGACTGCTGCAGTACTTTACTCCGGTCATCCAATTCATACTCGCCATCACAGTGCTCGGCGAACAGATGGGTCCCGAACGGTGGATCGGCTTCTGCATCGTCTGGCTGGCACTGGTGCTGCTGACCGTCGATATGCTCCGCACTTACGGGCAGAACCGGAGCCTGCGCCGGGCTCGCTCCGTAATGTCGGCCGCGCCCGCGGCTCCAGCGCCCCCGGCAACTCCAGCCGCGATGGCGGAGCAAGCCCGCGAGAACGCTGCGGCGCAGCCCCTTCCGCGCGACTGAGCCCCTGCCTCAGCCCAGCGCTGCCTCAGCCCAGCGCCAGCTCAGCCGCTAGCCATCGATCCGCTCGTAGTCACGCGGAACGACCACCATCGGCACCGGCAGCGCCCGCAGAATCTTGTTGGCCGTTGCGCCCATGAACAGCTTCCGATGTTCAGCCAGCCGGCTGGACCCGACGATGACAAGTTCGCCGTCCTCCCAGCCCAGGCTGTCAATCGCTTCCTCGATGGTCCGGCCATGCGCCAGAGTCACCGTCGTGGACCCTCCCGAGCGCCGTTGCGCGGCGTCGGTCAGCACGGTGTTGGCATGCTGGCGGGCAGGACTGAGCGCATTGTCCAGCTCGTAGTGGCGCTGCATCAGTTCATCGAGCTCGACGACGGACACCAGGCGCAGCGGCAGATGGCGCCGGTCCGCCGCATTGATTCCCACGTTCGTCACGGATTCCCAGCCCTCCCGGGTCCCCACCATCGCGGTCAGCCGGGTGAGCGGCTCCGTGCGTTGATAGCCGCGCGGAGCCAGCGCCACCGGCACCGGCGAAGCGTGCAGTAGCGCATTGGCCACGCTGCCGATCGTGAAGCGCTTGAACAGCCCGCTGCTGGCCGCGCCGACGACTATCAGCAAGGCAGAGTACTCAACAGCAGCCTCAATCAACCCGCTGGCGTAGGAATCCGCATGCCGAACGTGGAATTCGGCCTGCACGCCTTCCGGAATGAGTTCGAGTGCGTCCCGCTGGACCGCCTCCGCATTCTGGGCGGTGGCGGCCCGCTCTCCGACCACATACACCAGATCCAGGCGTGCGCCTTGGGTCCGGGCAATGACGGACGCCAGGTCAATGGCGTCCGCACCGCTTTCATTAGGCGTATATCCGACTACGTACCGCATCAAAAGACCCCTCATCTAGGGTTGCCGGCAGCTGCGCTGCCGATCAGCTAGCTCAGACTCTACCCGCAGCGTCAGACGTTGGCGCGGATCGCTTCCACCAGCACGTCGAGCCCGTCTTTGAGGAGTTCGTCGCTGATGACCAGCGGCGGCAGCAACCGGACGACGTTTCCATAAGTGCCGCACGTCAGGATGACGACGCCGGCCTGCAGGCACGCAGCGGCGACGGCCTTGGTTGCCTCCGCATTGGGTTCCTTGGTGGTCCGTGCGGTGCCTGGCCGGACCAGTTCGACCGCCAGCATGGCACCGCGGCCGCGCAGTTCGCCGATGATGCCGCCGTCGCCCATTTCCGCCGCCAGCGCACCGAGCCGGTCCATCACGATCTTTTCAATCCGCAGCGCTCGGGCGTTCAGATCGAACGTGCGCATGCTGCCGATCGCGGCCAGCGCAGCGGCACAGGCCACCGGATTTCCGCCGTACGTGCCGCCGAGGCCGCCCGGATGTACCGCATCCAGCAGCTCCGCCCGGCCGGTAATGGCGCTCAGCGGCAGGCCACCACCGATCCCCTTGGCCATAGTGATGATGTCCGGCACCACGCCCTCGTGCTCGGACGCAAACCACGCGCCCGTGCGGCAAAAACCGGACTGCACCTCGTCAGCGATGAAGACGACGCCATTGTCCTTAGCCCAGGCGGCGAGGGTGGGCAGGAATCCTTCGGCGGGGACAATGAAGCCACCCTCGCCCTGTACCGGTTCGATCAGGATGGCCGCCACGGAGTCCGCACCGATCTGCTTTTCAATCATGCTGATCGCGCGGCGGGCGGCATCCTCGCCCTTGATCTCGGTTTCTTCCCGATAGGGGTAGCTCATCGGCACCCGATAGATCTCCGGGGCAAAGGGACCGAAATTCGCCTTGTACGGCATCGCCTTCGCCGTCAGCGCCATGGTCAGGTTCGTTCGGCCGTGATACGCATGGTCAAAGGCCACAATTGCGTCCCGGCCGGTCGCAAGACGTGCCACCTTGACAGCGTTTTCCACGGCCTCGGCGCCGGAGTTGAACAGCACCGTGCGCTTCTCGTGATCCCCGGGGGTCAGTCTTGCCAGCTCTTCCGCGACCTCGATGTATCCCTCATATGGCGTAACCATGAAGCAGGTGTGAGTGAAATGCCCGGCTTGGTCCCTAACGGCGCCGACGACGGCGGGATCGGACGCACCGACGCTGGTCACCGCGATGCCGGAGCCGAGGTCAATGAAGGAGTTGCCATCCACGTCGACGATCACGCCGCCATCCGCGTCCGCCACATAGACGGGAACGCTGGAGGCCACGCCGGCTGCAACCACGGCCTTGCGCCGCTGCGTCAATGCCGCAGATTTCGGTCCCGGGAATGCCCCCAGGATCTGCCGCTTCTGCTCCAACCGGTACTGAATCTCCGCCATCTTTTCTTCCTTCTCACGTCTTTGGATAAGTGTGGGGCCACGCCCGGCTCAGCCGGCCGCCGTCGTCGTCGTCGTCGAACCTACGCGTCCAGCGCACTCATAACGTGCTTGATCCGCGTGTAATCCTCGACGCCGTACATCGACAGATCCTTGCCGTAACCGGACTGCTTGAACCCGCCGTGGGGCATTTCCGCCGTCAGCATGATGTGCGTATTGATCCAGACGGCACCGAAATCCAGGTCCCGGGAGACACGCATCGCAGTTCCGTGATTGCTGGTCCAGACGCTGGAAGCCAAGGCGAAGTCCACGTCATTGGCCAGCTCCACGGCCTCCTCTTCGGTCCGGAACGTCTGAACCGTGATGACCGGGCCAAAAGTTTCGTGCTGAACAATGTCATCCGTCTGCCGGACGCCGTCGACCACCGTCGGTTCGAAGAAGAAGCCCTTCTCTCCTACCCGTTTGCCGCCGGTCACCACCGTCGCGTAGTCCGGAATGTTCTCCACAACCTTGCAGACAGCGTTGAAATGATGGACGTTGTTCAGCGGACCAAAGTAGTTTTTCGACTCATCTTCGTTGCCCGTCTCCAGGCCCTTAGCCGCTGTCGCCAGCGCCGCCAGCAGCTCATCGTGGGCAGATTCCTCGACCAGAACGCGCGTGATGGCGGTGCAGTCCTGACCGGCGTTAAAGAAGGAGAACTCGGCGATGGATTGAGCGGTTTTGCCCAGGTCCGCGTCCGCGAAGACCACAGCGGGAGCCTTGCCGCCCAATTCCAGGTGCGCCCGTTTCAACCCGGCGGCCGCCCCCGTTGCCACGGCAATGCCGGCCCGGACGGAGCCCGTAATAGACACCATGGCGGGGATCTTGTGCTCCACCATGGCCGCCCCGGTCGCGCCGTTGCCCAACAGCACGTTGAAAACGCCGGGCGGCA
Source organism: Actinomycetales bacterium (assembly GCA_038242035.1). Taxonomy (GTDB): domain Bacteria; phylum Actinomycetota; class Actinomycetes; order Actinomycetales; family Micrococcaceae; genus Arthrobacter_M. Next base: position 4,626 of record JBBSSN010000007.1, on the reverse strand, counting down.
GAATATCCTTGGCAATATCCGCGAGCACCAGTGTGCTTTCCGGAGTGGTGTCGCTGGGCTTGAGGACAACGGTGTTCCCCGCTGCCAGGGCCGGACCGATCTTCCAGATGGCCATTAGCAACGGATAATTCCAGGGCGTCACCTGGGCAATGACGCCCACTGGTTCGCGGCGCACAAAGGAGGTAAACCCGTCCATGTATTCGCCGGCGGATTTGCCCTCCAGCAGCCGGGCCGCGCCGGCGAAAAAGCGGAGCTGGTCCGCGCCCGTCGCCACTTCCTCATCAGCAATCATTTGGCGTACCTGGCCGGTGTTGCGGTGCTGTGCCTCCACCAATTCACCGCTGCGGGCCTCCATCGCATCGGCCAGCCGCAGCAGCAACGACTGGCGTTCGCGCGGGGTGGTCCGGCGCCAGGTCTGGAAGGCGGTGGCTGCAGCGCTCATGGCCGCGGCTATATCGGCCTGCTCGGAGATCGGCGCTATGGCAACGGTCTCGCCATTGGTCGGGTTAACGACCTCGAGCGAATCCGAGCCCATCACGGGTGTAAATTGCCCGTTAATAAAGTTCTGCAAGGTTTGAACCACGATGTGCTTGCCTCTCCTGTCGGATGTCTGCGCGGCCCGGCTGTCCGGCTGGGCCTATGTCGAGACTAGGCTACGCGGTTGAGTGCGTGAATGGACGGTTGCACCATCCTCCGGGTTGGTTAAGTGCGATGATCCAAGACCGGTTTGAGCACCGGGGCGGTTGTGCGGGGTACAACGTTCGACGGCGCCGCGCTGGCCGGCCTCTGAGAGCCTGCCACGCGCCAGCTGGGGATAAGCTGACAGTGGACTCACAAGGTTCATCCAGCTAATTCCCAGCAAATCATCGGAGACTGGAAAGGTGAAAAAGACTGGACCAGAAGCGAAGCTCCTTGTAGTTGACGACGAGCCGAATATCCGTGAATTGCTGTCCACCTCGCTGCGCTTCGCGGGTTTTGAGGTGATCGCAGCGGGAAACGGCCGCGAGGCACTCGCCGCCGCCGAGGAACACAATCCGGACCTGGCGGTATTGGACGTGATGCTGCCGGACATGGACGGCTTCACTGTCACGCGACGCCTGCGCGCTGCCGGCAGGCATTTCCCTGTCCTCTTTCTCACCGCACGGGACGACACCGAGGACAAGGTCACCGGACTGACAGTGGGCGGGGACGACTATGTCACAAAGCCTTTCAGCCTCGACGAGGTGGTCGCACGAATCCGTGCGGTGCTGCGGCGCACCCAACCGATGGAGGACGACGATGCCGTGATCCGGGTGGATGACCTGGAGCTCGACGACGACGCACACGAGGTCCGGCGCGGGGGACGTTCGATCGAGCTCTCCCCCACCGAATTCAAGCTGCTGCGCTACCTGATGCTGAACCCCAACCGGGTCCTCTCTAAGGCCCAGATCCTCGATCATGTCTGGGAATACGACTTCAATGGCGATGCCTCCATTGTGGAGTCCTACATCTCTTACCTGCGACGCAAGGTCGATACGGATCCCGACTCTCCGGCGCTGATCCAGACCAAGCGCGGCGTGGGTTACGTGCTGCGGACGGCCGAAAAGCGCTAGCGGGTCGTTCTGTGATTCGTACTTGGAAGAACGCCTCGCTGCGCACTCAGCTGGTGGCGATCATCAGCGCCCTGCTGGTGGTGGCGCTGCTGGCGCTCGGGGGCACGACATATGTTCTGCTCCGCTCCTTCCTGCAGGAGCAGATGGACAATCAGCTGAAAACCTTCCAAAGGTCGATTGCACAGGCCGGGATTAGCCCCTCCGATGCCACCGGAAGTTCACCCTTCGGATTCGAGTATTTTGTCCGGTTCTCCTACCCGGACGGTACGGTCTTCGCCCAGAACCGGCAGGATAAGGACAATCCGGTACTGGAGCCCTATACGCTGCCGGACGCCAACCACCTGGCGGACCGCCCATTCACCGTTCCCGGCACGACCGGCGCCGATCCATGGCGCGTCATCATCGTTTCTCCTGCCAATATCAGGGGGCAGAGTGGATCCGGCGCCTCCACCAACTTTGCCGGCTACGTCGTCGTCGGACTTCCTTACACGGATCTGAACAACACGATGGAACGGCTGGCCACGGTGATCGCCGGCGTGGCGCTGCTCGCAGTGGCCTTGGGAATCGTGATTGCCCGCTGGACGGTGACGAGATCGTTCCTGCCGCTCTCGCGCGTGGAAAAGACCGCGGCCGCTATCGCCGCCGGCGATTTGTCCCGCCGCGTGGAGATCGAGAATCCTGCCACCGAGGTCGGCCGCCTATCGGGTTCATTGAACGCCATGCTGGCGCATATCGAATCCGCTTTCGCCGCCCGGACCGCTTCCGAACGGCGGATGCGCCGCTTTGTTGCGGACGCCTCGCACGAGCTCCGCACCCCGTTGGTGACCATTCGCGGCTTCTCCGAGCTGTACCGTCAGGGCGCCCTGCAGAACTCCGACGACGTGACGACCGCGATGGGACGGATCGAGAGTGAAGCCAAACGGATGGGCGAGCTCGTGGAGGACCTGTTGATGCTGGCGCGCATCGACGAGCAGCGTCCGCTGCAGCGCAAGCCAGTGGACCTGCTGCTGTTCGGGCACGACGCCGTGATTGATGCACGGGCTGCGGCTCCCGGCCGGGAGATTAAGGTCGTAGGGCTCGACGGCGGTCCAGGCGCCAGCGCACCCGCCAGCGGCGACGAAGCCAAGCTGCGGCAAGTCGTGGCTAATCTGATGGGTAACTGCCTCCGCTACACGCCGGAGGGCAGCCCGGTGGAAATTGCCGTTGGTGTCGCCGAAGCGGACGGCGAGAGGCGCTCGGTGCTGCAGGTGCGCGACCACGGACCGGGCATCTCGGAGGAAGAGGCGCCGCGGATCTTCGAACGCTTTTACCGCGCTGATTCGTCACGTAACCGGGACACCGGTGGCAGCGGACTGGGCCTGGCCATAGTGTCCGCCCTAATCGCCGCACACGACGGGACGGTCCTGGTGGAACCAACGCCTGACGGCGGCGCCACGCTGGTAGTGTCACTTCCGTTCCAGCCTCGCGACGACTATTCCTCCACCGATGCCTGACGCAGACAGCCATCCACACTTGCGCTGCTGCCTCTGGCAACCGGAAGCACTGGCTCTTAGCCTCGAAGTGTCAGGCTAACGCCCAATCTTCAGGAGGCACCCGCAATGGCCGAATTCCATGTCAACAGCGACGATCTGGCACTGAAAAGCCAGGCCGTCAAAGGCTCCATTGACCAGATTCGATCGGAGGTGGATGCCATGCAACGCAACCTGATGGATCTTCAATCAAGCTGGACCGGAGCAGCGGCCAGTAATTTTCAGTTGTTGCTCACGGATTGGCGGAGCACTCAGCTCCGCGTTGAAACCTCGCTGGAGAGCATCAACCGCGCCCTCTCCATGGCGGCTACTCAATATGCCGAAGCGGAGGACGCCAATACTCGACTGTTCTCGGGGCACTAGGCCGTCGTTCACTCCGGTGATCGGCCAGGGCGCCCGAGAACGTGGGGAGATCCGCGTTGAGCCCGTGCCGGTTGTGGCGTAAAGCGCCGGGAAACCTGTCTATGCCTCGGGCGTGCCCTGATGGAAACGGAGCCGCCACTGACCGTCTGCCCGCCGCCACAGTGAGCTCCGCAGCGCCGAGCCCCGGCGGTCCGTCGTGCGGTAAGTCAGCAAAGCGGTGGCATCATCGAGCAGATCCAGGTTAAGCACATCCACGTTTGGGTTGGGTTCAATGTCAACGCCGATGGCGCTGAGCATCGCATCGCGGTTCCACATCCGTCCTGACACGCCGAACTCTTCAAAATCAGGATGAAGGAGTACAGCAACACGGCTGGCGTCACGGCGGATATCCGGTCGCATTAGCTCCTGCTCGAGAGTCACTATCTGGTCCCGGACGGAGGTAGTTAGCGGGACGAAATCGTCCACCAGCGCGTTATCTTGCAAAGCATCATTGTGCAAAAGACCATCGTCCCGCATGAGCGAGAACAAATCGGGCTCATCATCGGAATATGCACCCGTCCGGGCCGAGGCTGCAGTCTCTTCGACATCCGCGCCGTCGTTGGCGTCCGTGACGGTGTCTCTGGCGCCGTCGTTGGCCGTCCCGACGGTGCCGGGATAGCCCGGACCCGCCGGAACCGGCTTTCGTGTTTGAAAGGCGATTGCCACGGCACGCGCACGAATGTCCGCGGCTTCGTTCAGGTCATGACCGGCATGGCCCTTCACCCATTCGAAGCTGTAATCCCGGCCAATGATTGCCGCGTCGATGTCCTTGAGGAGGTCCACGTTCAGCACCGGCTTGCCATCGGCCTTGCGCCAGCCTTTGCGCTTCCACCCTGTCATCCACTTGGTGATGCAGTTGATGACGTACTGGCTGTCGCAAAGAATGCGCAGATGCTCATCCCGAACGTGCTCCGTGGACCGGAAGAGGTCGAGCACGGCCATCAACTCGCCTTGGTTGTTGGTGCCGTGCGGCCATCCCCCGGCGCGCCAGGAGGAATCGTCCACATACCAGGCCCATCCGGCCGGTCCGGGATTTCCAAGGGCGGATCCGTCCGCGGCAGCAACAATCGTCATGCGTCCATACTTTCATTACCCGGCACTCC
>JBBSSN010000006.1:0-31351 GCA_038242035.1 Actinomycetales bacterium | reverse complement strand
CCGACGGCGGCTGTTGCGACCGCTGTCATGTTCAGCAGTTTTACGGCAGGGCACGTCAGTGGTCTGCAGCGAGCCCTGGGTCCGCGCGGCAGTCGGGCCGATACACTTCTCAGCGCTGCCCGGCTACCGCTTCAGATTCCGTTGATCCTCTGGGCCTGGAGCCTGCGCCGCTAGCCCCCGTTTTGGGTCATCCCTCACCACAGCGCAGCGTGAGGGATGACCCAAAGCGTGAGGGATGGGACGCAGCCGTGGAGCTAGGAATACCCGAACAAGGCTGCGCCGGAGTCCTGGTCGCGGACGTGGGTGCCGGAGTACTGGCCAAGGTTGCCGGGCATTACTTATGTCCGACGACGGCGGCTGTTGCCTCCGCGATCGCGGCCTCCTCATCGGTGGGGACCACCAAAACGGGAATTGTGGATTCCTCGGTGGTGATCTCTCGCGGCTCTCCGCTTTCCTTACGGTTTTCCGCGTCGTCAAGTTCAATGCCCAACGCTGCCAGCCTGGACACGACGCGCTCGCGAAACTGCCAGGAATTCTCGCCGATTCCAGCAGTGAACACCAGCGCTTGAGCGCCACCGACGGCCACATGGTAAGCGCCGATGTACTTGGCGAGCCGGTAGGAAGCGACGTCGAGCGCGGTCTCGGCCTCGATACGCCCCGCCAAGGCTGCCTTCAGCGTTGCCCGCATGTCGGCTTTGCCGCCCTTGCCCTTGAGGCCGGAATCCCGGTTGAGCAGGTCATCCAAATCTTTGCTCGAATAGCCTTCTCGCGTCAGGAAAAGCAGTACGGACGGGTCCACGTCACCGGATCGGCTGCCCATCACCAGCCCGTCCAGGGGGCCGAAGCCCATGGAGGTTTCGATGCTCTTTCCGCCAGAGATCGCGGCCACAGACGCCCCGTTCCCGAGATGCGCAACAACGGCATTGAAGTCCGGCGGCTCTATCCCCAGGAGCGCCGCCGATTTGCCACACACGTAGTCGTAGGACGTTCCGTGGAAGCGATAGCGGCGGATTCCGTATTCACGCTAGAGCTCATCCGGTAGCGCGTACCGCCACGCCCGCTCGGGCAGAGACCCGTGGAACGAGGTGTCAAACACGGCGACCTGGGGCAGGTCCGGCCATTTGTCCGTAATCGACCGGATGCCAAGTACGTTGGCAGGGTTGTGGAGCGGGGCCAGCGGGTTGAGCCGTTCAATGGAATGGACAACGTCACTGGTAATGAGCACCGGCTCATGGAACCGTTCCCCGCCGTGGACCACACGGTGCCCTACAGCATTGATCTGCCGACCCTGCAGGACATCCGTTAGCGCAGCTTCGACCTGATCCAGCGCCGCTGCATGATCCGCGACGTCCGAATCGCCGATCCGGTCCACCTCCGAATCGATCAGGATGGCGTCGCCGTCCGTGTCCCGGAGCTGGTATTTCAGCGACGATGAACCGGAATTGAGCACGAGGATGAGCATGGTTTCAGGGTAGCTCCCGGCAGGGCCATCGGCAGACATATATCAACATCATATGGGCCCATGTAAAACTCGGGACTACCCGCGTTCCGGCTATCGGAGGAGGGTGGAGGTATGAGTTCAGACCTCTCCCGCCCAGATCCGCCGCAACCCGCTGCTCCAACTGCAGCCAAACCACGTACTGACTGGTTGGCGTTGCTGCCCGGCCTCGGGCTCTGCGCCGGGGCCACAGCACTCGCTATGGTGGGTGCCTCCCTGCTGCCGGGAATGAGCGCGCTGCTTCTCGCCATCCTGCTCGGTGTGCTACTGGCCAACACGGTCCCGTTGACCGCGAAAGTGGCTCCCGGGATTGCCTTCGCCGCGAAGCGGGTCCTGCGTGTAGGAGTCGTTCTGCTTGGCCTGCAGCTGGTGCTCGGAGATATTCTCTCCCTCGGCGTCGGGATGATCGCCGTTGTGGTGGCTATTGTGGGCATCGGTATCGGGGCGACGCTCATGATCGGAAAATGGATGGGCATTTCCCTGATGCAGCGGCTGCTCATAGCCTGCGGATTTTCCGTCTGCGGAGCCGCTGCTGTTGCCGCTGTGGATGGCGTGGTAGACGCCGAGGAAGAAGAAGTACTCACGGCGATTGCCATGGTGGTTCTCTTCGGCACGCTGATGATTCCCCTGGTGCCGCTCGCTGCCGAGCTACTGGGCCTGAGTAGCGAACAGGCAGGCTTGTGGGCCGGTGGGTCCATCCATGAGGTTGCGCAGGTGGTGGCAGCGGGTGGCACCCTCGGTACCGGGGCGCTGGCCCTGGCCGTCATCGTGAAACTGGCCCGCGTGCTTATGCTTGCACCGGTCATGATGGTGTTGAGCTGGCAGACCCGCCGCGCTACCTCACTGGCTCCCGCTGCCGGCGGAAAACGTCCGCCCTTGATTCCGCTATTCGTCCTCGGCTTCCTGGCCATGGTCCTGATTGCGTCCACGGGTTGGGTTCCCGCCCCGGTGCTCGACGTGGGAGGCGTGGCCCAGACGGTTCTGCTCGCGGCGGCCATGTTCGCGCTGGGATGCGGAGTGAAGATCAGGACGCTGCTAAAGGTTGGCGGTAAACCCCTCCTACTCGGCGTTGCATCAACGGTTGTGGTAGCCAGCGTTTCGCTGGGCGGTATCCTGCTGGTTAGCTAGTTACACTGCTGGCGGTCGGGTTTGGAAGCTTGTGGAGAGAAGGAAAAAGTAATAGATCTGAAAGGAAACGATACGGATGCGCTACATCGTCGGCTTCACGGAGGACCAACGCGGCAAGGACGCCATTGCGTTGGCCTCCGCCATCGCCCGCACCCAGGGCGCGCAGCTCGACGTCGTGCATGTGGTGGCAGGGCCGCCTCCGGCTGATACGGTATCGCTGACGCAGAAGGCGTACCAGGAGCTGCTGGAACAGCGTGCCGGAGATGCCCTCGGCGAAGCGCTCGCGGGCATTCCTGAGGACGTTTTCGCCGAGCAGCACGTCCGCTTTGCCGATTCGTATGCAGAAGGACTCCTCGCGGCGGCCGCAGAATTCGAGGCCACACTCATCGTTGTCGGTGCTGCCAGACGCGGCCTGTTGAAGCGGTTCACCGTGGGTTCCGTGGCCAACGCGCTCTTGCACTCCTCCCCGATACCCGTTGCGTTGGCGCCCTCGGGCTATCAGGCACCGCTGAGCATCACCCGCATGAGCTGTGCGCTCGGCACGCGGCAGGGGGCTGAAGCACTGCTCGACGTCGCCATGGATGCGACGGCCCGGCGTCACGTGCCGCTGCGCCTGATTTCTCTGGTGACGCTCGACGCCGGTAGTCCCGGCGAAGCTGGGCGAGCGGCCGCCGAAACGTCGTCGCACGTGGACACAGTTCTGGCGAAGGCGATGGCCGGAGTTGCTTCGCGAACATATGTGACCGCAGTGGTGGCACGTGGTCGGACCATCGAAGAGGCCATTGACAATCTGGACTGGGATGAGCGTGAGATTGTCCTCATCGGGTCCAGCAGGCTGGCTCCCAGGGGCGGCATATTCCTGGGCAGCACGGCCAACAAGATGCTGCGGGCGCTGCCTGTTCCCATGGTGGTGGTCCCCCGCGGACAGCGGACGTTCAACGAAGCCCACCCCCGGTAAACCGTCCACCATGATCAATAACCCGATCTCCATCGACGTCGAAGCGGGAGAGCCGCTCTACCGGCAACTACGACGGGCCGTGGAACATCAAATCCTCACCGGTGCGCTCAACCCCGACCTGCCGCTTCCCTCCTCCCGAGAACTGGCGCGCGAGCTCGGGCTTTCCCGAAACACCGTGAACGCGGCTTACCAGGAGTTGCAGGCCGAGGAATTCATTGAATCCCGTGCCCGCCGCGGCTATTTTGTTAATTCCCAGGCCCTTGGCCGCGTCGGCACAGCCCTGACCGGGGTGGGTACGGCGGCATTGAGCCCCGGCATCGGACCGCACAATGTCGACACCGCGCGGCCGGTGGACTGGGCGAGCCACATCCAGCCCCGCCCGGACGCCGCGATGCCGGAACTGGCCAAGGTGCGGGACTGGGCTAACTATCCATACCCGTTTGTGGTGGGCCAGGTCGATGCATCTACTTTTCCTCGGCTAGCCTGGGCCAGGGCGCTCCGGGACGCCCTGGATGCGCCGCACCTGCACTACAGCCTCCGGGACGGGGTTGATGAAGATGACCCGTTACTCATCCGAATGCTGTGCCAGCATGTGCTGCCCTCCCGGGGCATCGAAGCGAGTCCGGATCAGGTGCTGATTACTTCCGGATCCCAACAAGGCCTGGATCTGTTGGCCCACACACTGCTGGAGCCCGGTGCCATTGTCGGCGTGGAGGATCCCGGTTACGTTGATGCCCGGCATACTTTCGTCCGGGCAGGTGCGGAGCTGTTGCCGCTGGCCGTTGACGAGCATGGGGTTGTTCCACCACCGGATCTGGAAGGAGTTCGGCTCCTCTATCTGACCCCAAGCCACCACAGCCCCACCAATGTCACACTGTCCGCCGTGCGGCGGCACCAGATCCTGGCCATGGCGGCGAAAGCGGGCACACTGATCATCGAGGATGACTACGATAGCGAGTTCCGCTACGGCGGCAAGCCGACACCCGCGCTCAAGGCACTCCCGGACAATGCACGGGTTATCTACCTGGGCTCCTTCACCAAGTTTCTGGCCCCGGGACTGCGCCTCGGATATCTCGTGGCCGACGCCGAGCTGATCGCAGAACTGCGCAACCGGCGCCGCTACCGGCTACGGCACATTTCCGGGCATCTGCAGCGCGCTATGGCGCTGCTCATCGACTCCGGCCAGTACCGGCGGACCGTCCGGCTGCGCCGCACCAAATTACAGCGCAAGTGGCTGGCTCTGACCGAATCCCTCAACGAAATCCTTCCGTGGGAGATTGATCCGCCGCCGGGCGGAGTCAGCATCTGGATAACTGGTCCCGGCCAGCTGGACTGCGTCCTGCTGGCCGAACGGGCGCTCGACGCCGGAATTGTCTTGGAACGCGGGGACGCCTTCTTTGCCGATCCCGGTGCGAACCGGAACCACTTCCGGCTGGGCTTCGCAGCGATCGAGCAGGAAGCGATTCGGCCGGGAGTGCACGAGCTGGGCCGAGTGCTCGGTCCGCTGCTGGAGTGACGTTGCGTCCGCTGGTACCTAAAAAATCACCATGATTTGGGTCTTTTTCCGGAACTGGCTATGAAGCATAGTGATTAAAGCCACATGGTTAACCACGCGGCTTTCATTCCAGCGAAACCAGAATGTTTGGAGGGTCTCGTGACTCAGTCAGATAACCGCACGCTTGCCCAGCGGCACCTCTTTCCCCACTTCACCAACGGTCAGGTATGGCGGGACCCGAATCTACCCATCATTGTCCGCGGTGAAGGTTGCTACCTCTACGATGAGGCGGGTAACCGCTTCCTGGACGGGCTGGCTGGCCTGTTCTGCGTCAACATGGGCCATGGACGGACCGATATCCCCGCTGCGGCGTACAAGCAGATGTCCGAACTCGCCTACTGGACCAACTGGGGTTCTGCACACCCCGCCGCCATTGAGGCCGCAACGCTGATCGCTGACCTCGCCCCCGGCGACCTCGACGTCACGTTCTTTGTGAATTCAGGGTCGGAAGCAGTGGAATCGGCCATCAAGTTCGCACGGCAATACCACCGCAGCCAGGGCCAGCCGGAGCGCACCAAAATCATTGCCCGCGAGATGGCGTACCACGGCACCACGCTAGGAGCCCTCGCCGTGACCGGAATCCCCGCGTATAAGGAGGCCTTCGGGCCGCTCATGCCCGGTGTCCGGCATGTGCCCAACACGTTGGGCGAGACCATTCCCGACGGCGGCACTGCGGCGGATCTTCCCAGTATCCAGGCCATCCTGCGCGTCATCGAGGAGGAAGGTGCCCACACCATCGCCGCGCTCTTCGCCGAACCGGTGCAGAACTCACGTGGCGCCCTGGTACCGCCGCCGGGGTACTGGCAGGAACTGCGTTCCATCTGCGATCGCTTCGGGATCCTGCTGGTAGCGGATGAAGTCATCTGTGGTTTCGGCCGTATGGGCGAGTGGTTCGGCAGCATCAAGTATGACGTGGTCCCGGACCTGCTGACCTTCGCTAAGGGCTCCACTTCCGGGTACGCGCCTCTCGGCGGGGTACTCATCCGTACGCCACTGGCCAACGCCCTGCTGGATTCTCCCAGCGCCGGCATGTTCACCCACGGCGCCACCTGGGGAGGGCACCCGGTATCCACGGCGGTGGCTGTCGCCAACCTGACGGCAGCGAAGAATGACAACATTCCGGCACACGTGCGGGACCTGGAGCCACATTTCCAGACTGGACTTGATCAGATCCGTGAAGCCCACCCAGCTATCCGGGAGTGGCGAGGAACCGGTTTCTTCTACGCGATCGAGCTCATGGCAGACCGCCGAAACGGCCTGGAACTGTCCGCGCATCAGTCCAAGGAACTGCTCGGAAGTGTTATGCCGAAGGCCATGCGGGACGTCAACCTCATTACCCGTCCGGACAACCGTGGCGCTACTATGCTGGTCCTTTCGCCACCGCTGGTGGCGGACAAGGCCGTGCTGGATGACCTGCTGGACAAGGTCGATTCCGTCATGGGCGCCGTTGATTCCTATGTGGCCGGTGGTCTCGTCGGCGCTGGAAGTGGCGTTGGATCCGACCGGGCGCCGGCGGAATAGCTCCGAATGATCACGGAATACGCGCACGCGCCGGCCCCGGTGGACCTGCTCCAGGAATGGTGTCAACGCCTGGCTGGAGCGACGCGGCCTCGGGTAGTCCTGGCCGACGGCGATGATGAGCGTATCCTTGCCGCGGCGGGGCGGCTGGCCGGAATCGGGATTACCCCGATCCTTGTCGGCTGCCCCGCCGCGATCAACGAGACCGCCGTCCGTGCCGGTATTGAGCTGCCGTCCGGCGTCGAAATCCACTCACCGGCTGAACTGGCCAGGGGCCGGGCCGGCGACGTTGTACGCGAACGCGCGGGGCTCGTTGGTCCCGAACGGTCCGCCGGATGGTTGCAGGATCCGCTGTTCCTGGCTGTAGCCGCTGTCCCGGCCGGCTTGGCGGACGCATGTGTGGCCGGTGCGGTGAGCCCCACCGCCGATGTCCTCCGGGCGGCCTTGCGGGTGGTCGGGCTGGAGCCTTCCGCCGACTGTGTGAGCAGTAGCTTCCTGATGGTCCTGCCGGACGGTAGCATGCTCGGTTTTGGCGACTGCGCCGTCGTGCCGGAGCCGGATACGGAGCAACTCGCGGAAATCGCCGTCGCCACCAGCAGGACCTTCTCGGCGCTCAGCGGCGAGGAGGCCCTCGTGGCAATGCTCTCCTTCAGCACCCTCGGCAGCGCCGACCATCCCAGTGCCCGGCGGGTAAGATCCGCAACCGAGCTGGTGCGCGAGCGATTCCCGCAACTGCGCATCGACGGTGAGCTGCAGTTCGATGCGGCGATGGTCGAGGCCGTGGCGCAGACCAAGGCCGCCGGGTCAAGTGTGGCGGGGCGGGCCAATGTGTTCATCTTTCCCAACCTGGCCGCCGGTAACATCGCTTACAAGATCACCCAGCGCCTGGGCGGTGCAGCGGCTTACGGGCCGATTCTGCAGGGACTTGCGCTACCGATCAACGACCTATCACGCGGTTGCACCAGCGAAGACGTAGTCAATGTAGCCGTCATCAGCATCCTGCAGGCCCAGTCAATACAGAGTTCACCGTTAGAAGGGGCGGGCGTCATGTCCGGCCCTGGAGAATGAGGTTTTCCATGAAGGAACCAAATAACGCAGCCAGCGCTGTTGCACCACAGGAAGGGGTGCAGTCGTCGCACGGAGAGCAGCCTGAGCGGCTGGCCAAGACCCTGAAACCCAGATGGGTGTGGGCCATTGCGCTTGGTTCCGCTGTCGGTTGGGGTGCGTTCATCCTGCCGACAGACTGGATTGCCGCCGCCGGCCCGCTGGGAGCCATCATCGGGTTCCTCATCGGCGGCGCGCTGATGGTGCTGATCGCTGTCAGTTACGGTTTCCTGATCCGGAGTTTCCCTGTTTCCGGTGGAGAACTGGCGTTCGCTTTGGTGGGATTCGGGCGAAAACACGCGTTCTTCTGTGGCTGGTTCCTCACTCTGGGCTATATATGTATTGGTGCGCTGAACGCCTCCGCGCTCGCGTTGCTGTTCCGGATCCTGGTGCCCCAGGTGGCGCAGCAGGGGTACCTGTATTCCGTAGCGGGATGGGACGTGTATCTGGGTGAAGTGCTCATTTCCATTGTGGCCCTTGTGGTTTTCGCTGTCCTGAACATCCGCGGTACCGCCCTTTCCGGGCGGATTCAGTTCATTGCCTGCATCATCATGCTTATTGCCGTGGCCTGCATCCTGGTCGGCGTGGTGCTGCATCCGGACAATGTGATCGGTAACGCCGGACCGGCATTCCCTGAAGGGGTGTCGCCGGTGGCGGCGATAGTGGCCATCGTCGCCATTGCACCGTGGGCCTATATCGGCTTCGACAACGTTCCCCAGGCTGCCGAGGAATTCGACTTTGCCCCGAGCAAGGCCATGCGGCTCATTGTCCTGGCATTGCTCGCCGCCGCTTTGTTATATGCAGCCATGATCGCCGCTGTGTCCATCACTGAACCGTGGGAGGCACTGGTCGCCCAGAAGTCGGCCTGGGGCACTGCCGATGCGATCTCCGGTCTGCTCGGCGGAGTTGGCCTGCTCCTGCTCGCCGTCGGGATTTCGATGGGGGTGAGCACCGGACTGAACGGGTTCTATGTCTCGGCCAGCCGGGTTCTGCTTGGCATGGGCCGCGCCCAGATGGTTCCAAAGATGTTCGCCCGGATCCACCCAAAGTACAAGACACCGCACGTCGGCATCATTTTCACTGGAGCCATCTGCCTGATCACGCCCTGGTTCGGTCGTGCTGCACTCGGATGGGTGGTTGACATGTCCGCCATCGGCGTCACCGTTGCGTATCTCTACACCTGCCTGTGCGCATTCAAGCTTTTCCGCTCCTCCAACTCCGAGCCGCGCGAGGGTGACCTGGAGGGCACCCGTTCCTCCACCAAGAAGGTGCTGAGCCTGCTCGGCGCCGTCGTCGCCGTCACCTTCATGGCACTGCTGCTGATCCCGGGATCGCCCGCAGTCCTCGGACCGGAGTCGATGATTGCCCTGCTGGTCTGGCTGGTTCTGGGCGTGGTGTTCTTCCTTTCCCGCCGCAAGCACAACAGGACCATCACGGATGAGCAGGTGGACATGCTGGTACTCGGCAAGCCCCGGCCACCGACGTTCGTTTCCGATCGGGCCAGGTGAGTCATGAACACTGTTTTCATTAACGGAACCATCCGCCCCGACGCTTCCTCAGATCCCGTGGAGGCGCTCGCCGTCTCTGGCGGCACTGTCCTTGCGGCCGGCAGCAGAGCCGAGGTCGAGGCGGCAGCAGGGCCAGGCGCCCAGCTCCACGATCTCGACGGTGCCACGGTGATTCCCGGCCTTGTCGAGTCCCATGTCCATCCCATGTTCTTCGGCCTGACCAGGAATTGGGCGGACTGCCGGAGCCCGCTGAACCGCAACATTGCAGATGTGCAGCAGGCGCTACGGGAGAAGCTCGCTGAACTGCCGGAGGGGGGCTGGGTTCGGGGGTGGGGCTATGACGACACACTGTTGGCAGAGAACAGGCATCCCACCCGCGCTGACCTGGATGCGGTCAGCAGCACGGCGCCGGTCATCGTCTCCCATATATCCGCGCATTTCCTGGTCGCCAATACCGTGGCTATGGAACTGGCCGGGCTCAGCGATGCAACGCCGGATCCAGCGGAGGGCCGGCTGATCAGGGACGACGACGGCCGGCTGACCGGACTCATGTGGGAGCTGGGCGCCGTCAACCTGGTCCTTGCAGCATTTCCACAACCCAGCGAAGAGGACCTTGAAGCAGCAGCGCTCTACGCCTGCTCCGTTGCGGCGGCACGCGGTATGACGTCCATCCATGATTTGGGCATCGGCCTCATGGCAGGGAATCTGGAGCTCCAGGCGTGGGAACGCCTCGCCGCTGCAGGCTCGCTCCCGGTGCGCGTCACCGGGTATCTGCGCGGAGACCTGGCCGTTCAGGAGTTGGCTATCCGGCCTGACCTCTTCGGCGGTGAACAAGTTGGAAAGTTCCGGCTTGCGGGCGCAAAGATCTGGGCGGATGGTTCCATCCAGGGATTGTCCGCGGCGCTTCTCCAGCCATATTCCTGTTCGGAGGACAGCTGCGGAGAACTGTTGCTCTCCCATGACGAGTTGGTAACCCTGATCCAGGCCGTAGATGCTGCCGGGGGCCAGTGCGCCGTGCACGCCAACGGTGACCGGGCTATCCGCGCTGTGATTGATGCTCTGGCTGAAGTCCACAGCTCCGGCGGCCGGCAGGACGCTCGGCATCGCATTGAGCATCTGCAGATGGCCAGCGCCCGGGATATCGAGGACCTTATTGCCGTTGGTGGAGCAGCGTCCGTGTTTGCCAACCACGTCTACTACTGGGGTGATAGGCACCGGGATATCTTTCTTGGGCAGGAGCGGGCGTCCCGGATTGATCCGCTGGCCGACGCCGCCGCAAAGGGGCTGCATTTTGGCCTCCACTCGGACTGCCCCATTACCCCGATGGATTCGCTGCAGACTCTCTGGACGGCCGTGACGCGGGAGACGAGTTCCGGGGCCACCCTAGGTGCCGCCCAGCGGGTAAGCCCGGTCCAGGCGCTGCACGCCTTGACCGCGGACAGCGCCTGGCTCAGTGGTGACGAGGCGGTCACGGGGACACTGGTCCCCGGTATGGCCGCCGACCTTGCGGTCCTTGACCGAGATATTCTCTCCGTCAATCCTGACTCAATTCGGGGAACCGTTGTCCTGGGGACGATGGTGGGAGGCGACTGGGCGTTCAGGGCCTGACGCAGATGAAAAGAACGACGCCGGCCCTGCCGGTGGGGCCGGCGTCGTTCCCGCCGCTGGATCGGCGTCGTGGCATCCCCGAACCGACCCCCCCGGCCAGGGTCAATGCTGTGCGGCGGACATCCCGGTGACCCCCTGCGCTTCATAGATGGCTGTTGAGACCTTGTCCCGAAGACGGACAAACTCCGGTGCAGAGCGCAGCTCGGCGCCCAGTGGACTGCCGTTTTCATCATCTATATCGATCGACTCATCCAGGATGATCCGGCCCGGACGGGCGCTCATCACCAGCACCCGGGTGCCCAGGAAAATCGCTTCCTCCACACTGTGGGTAATGAAAAAGACGGTCTTCTTTCGTTTTCGCCAGATCTGCAGCAGTTCAACCTGCATGCGTTCCCGGGTCAGCGCGTCCAGAGCTCCGAACGGCTCATCCATGAAGATGATCTCCAGGTCATTGGCCAGCACCCGCGCAATCTGGCAGCGTTGTTGCATTCCACCCGAGAGCTCGTAGGGTTTGCGGTCCATGAACTGCTCCAGCCCCACCATTTTCAGATATCGCTCGGCCTCATCGTGGCGGACGGTCGCCGGTACTCCACGGAATTTCGAGCCTAACTCGACGTTCTTGCGCACACTCAGCCACGGATACAGGTTTGGCTGCTGGAAGACAACGCCGCGGTCCTGGCCGGGGCCGGTGACCAGAGCACCGCCGATGGTCGCGGTTCCTTCAGTGGGGGCAAGGAACCCTGCCAGCATGTCCATCAAGGTGCTCTTGCCGCAGCCGGAGGGGCCGACGATGCAGACAAATTCTCCGGGTTCCACCGTGATGGATGCGTCCGAGACGGCGTGGACGGTGTCCCCGCTGTCCGTTGTGTAGCGCTGGGTGACGTGGGTCAGGGTGACCCGGCGTCCGCTGGGCAACGATGCCGGAGCAGGTGCGTCCTTCACGGCCGTCATTCTTCGCCTACCTTGGTGATGGAGGCGCCGAAGAGCCCGTCCGTGTACGCCTGTTCAGGGCTAACGTCCGTGATCTCACCTTCACCGTGGAGGAACTGCGCGGTCTTGTTCAGATCCGTCGCCAGTTTTCCGCCGAAGTAGTCGGCGCCGCTTTGGTCCCTGGCTGTCAGGTAGCTGTAGCCGGCGAAATGTTTCTCCACTTCTTCCGGAGAAATTCCCAGCTCGACCGCTACGGAGACGGCAGCTGCCGCGGGATCTTCATTGATGAGCTTGACGGCGTAGTCGTGGCTCTGGGTCCAGACGTCCATGAAGTCCGGGTTCGCCGTAATGAAGTCAGTCGTGGCGCCGGCGGCATCGAAGGTCGGGAAACCGGCTTCCGCTGTTTCGTCACTGCCGGTCACCACCGTGCCTTCGGCCTTGAGCTTTGTCAACGTGGGGTCCCAAACCCAGGCCGAATCAACCTCGCCACTCTGCCAGGCACCGATCACTTTGTCTGGTGACAGGTTGATGACCTTGACGTCACTGGCGGCGTCCAGCCCCGCTTCACGCAAGGCGTTGAGCAGGCTGTAGTGCGCGGTCGAGCTGAAGGGGACGGCGATGGTCTTGCCTTTCAAGTCCGCCACGGTCTTGACCGCGGGGTCCTTGGCGATGAGCGATTCCGCTGACCCGATCACATCGTGCAGCCAGATCACTTTCATCTCGATGTTCAACGGAGCGGAGAGGGCCTTGGTGGCCGGGCTGGACCCGATGAGTCCCACGTCCGCGGAATTGGAACCGAAGGCCTGCACCACGTCTCCACCCGAGTTGTACTTATTCCAGGTGATCTGGGCGTTCGGCATACACGCTTCCAGCAGGCCCTGGTCCTTGACGATAAGATCTCCGTTCGGAATGTGCTGGTAGGCGATCCGCGCCGTCGTCGTAATGGATTCATTGGGCGTGAAGGGGCAGGACGACGTCTCGACCGTCCGTTCCTGGGCGCTGCTGCAGCCCGATAGGGTAACGGCGAGTACTGCTACGCAGAGGGCCGCGGCGCTACTGGTCCTGGGAGATATCTTCGTCATGTTGAATCCTTTGTTTCTGGGTGCGGTAAGTTGAAAAGCGGGTTAAGCCTTGCCATGCCACGGAACGAGGATTCGGCCGAGGTTCTTGATAGCGGCGTCAAGGGCAATGGCGGCAATACCGATGACGATGATGCACGCGATGGTCAGCGGCGTCTGCAACTGAGTGCCGGAGATATAGGCCAGGCCGTCGATGCCGGGAATGCCGTTGTTCAGTTCGGCTGCCACAACAGTGGTCCAGGCGAATCCGACCGCGATTCGGATACCGCTGAAGATTTCCTGCAGGCTGGACGGCAGGACCACGCTCGTCATGACCTGCCAGCGGGATGCGCCCAGCGACTGGGCTGCATGGATGCGGTCCTGGCGGATTCCGCTCACACCTGAGATGGTCGCCATGGCAATCGGTGGGAATGCGGCGAGGAACAGTAGCCAGATCTTGGAGACGTCACCGATGCCGAACCAGACAATCAGCAGGCCGATGTAGCCAAGCGGCGGCAGGGAGCGAAGGAAGTTCAGGTAGGGTTCGATGACGGTGTTGATGGCCTTGATAGTTCCCATCAGGAATCCAAGCACGATGCCAAAAACAACTGCCGCACCCACACCTATACCGATCCGCTGCAGGCTCGCGATCAAATGCTCCCACATGAAGTAGTTCTGCTCACCACACACGAGGCGGTCCGCACCAGCGGCGACGGGCGGCACGAATTCGACTGGATGAAGGCGTTCCAGACAGCACCCGGTGACGGCAGGAACAGGGGTTTCACTAGCCCGGCAGCCGTTACGGCCCACCACGCGACCAGGAATGCGACGAAAACCCCGAGTCTCACGCCGGCACGTTTGAGTCCCTGCGCCCGGGCCGGATTCTCCGGTTTCCTGCCGTTTTTCCTGCCGTTCGCGGAGGCGAGCTGGTCCTGTGGAGGAGTGACCGTCAGGGCGACCATGAGAGCCTTTCTAAGCACGAATCAAGTTCCCGCATCCGGGTTGGCCCCAAAAGTCCGGCCGATGTTGCCAGCGGCACAGGGGATCAACGGGTGGACGGAAATTTGCACAGCGGACACTGTGTGAAGTAGCTCACGTTTACGTGGTGCGGATAAATGCAGCCAGCCCCCGGGAGCCTGCATAGAGCCAGATCGTGGGCAAAAAAAGAGGACCAGAGGGGGACATCGGACGCGTTGGGATATCCGGGCCGGTTGGTTCATCCGACCCACGCTGCCTACCCCATCAGCGACGTCGTGGTACATGTTGAGGAAAGTAGCAACGGCACCACTTTGCCGACCCTGAAGCTCCGCTGGGCGCTTCAGCTGAGTACGGTGGCGCTGCTTCCAAGGTAGTAGCAGGCCGACTTGGGGTTTCTGGCGATCAGGCCTTCCGCGGAGGACGTCCTGATGATTCGATTCGTGGTTCCCGAGGAGGGGCTCAGTTCGACCGCAGCAGCACTTCGGATCAGCTCATCGGGTGACTCCGCCAAGAGCTGGGGCACCTTTGGGCCACATTGCACCGGTGGCGTAGGCCATGCCCGGGAGTTCCTCCGGTGCCGTTGGTAGGCCCGCCATGGCGCAAAGGCATCCTTTGGCCTTTCCCGAGCGAGGTGGGGTTTGGCCACCCACGACGGTCTATCAGTATCTGGTACTACATAGTCCGCGCCGATGTGGTACTGGTCATCAAATCGCCATCAAGGCAGTGTGGTATATAACACTTCTATCATGACGAGGGCCGCTTCAAGAAGCGACGCCGGAGAAGCGGTGCAAGCCTTTAAGTTCATAAATTTGAGTAACTAATATACGACATCAACTCTGGGTTTTTCTGGCCCGCACGGCATGCTACGACACGAGGACAAGCGTAGGGCCATAGTTGAATGCAGAACCCGCGACACGAATGAGGAGCAGGTGATCAATTAGTGAATTGGTACTTAATCTGGATCATAGCGTTTTTGGTATTATTATTTGCAGTGAGCATAATTTCGTCGCGAAAAATTAAAACCGCTGACGACTATATTATGGCCGACTTTAGTCTTGGATTTTTCCCCATTTGCGGTTCTGTCATAGCAACTGTCACAGGTTCCGCGGCCCTGATTGGAGGAGCCGGCAAGGGATTTCATATGGGGATCTCGTATTTCATCACTGCCATAAGTTTTACCCTTTTTACGGTCGTCACAGTAGCGGTTCTGGGGCCCGTGATTCGAAGGCTAAAGCTGTACACAGTTCCCGAACTATTTTCTCGTCGGTTCGGGAAGCTCGCGGCCCTTGTCCCGGCGATAATCGTTGGATTTCTTTATATGACTCCTACCTTCGGTATCCAGTTGATTGGTATGAGCTCCATCCTCTCAGCCGTCACGCCTGTCTCGGTTACCTGGGGGATTTTTCTCGGTTTCGTGGTTACCATCGCTTTCACTCTTATAGGTGGAATGCCGAGTGTGGCGTGGACAGATGCCATTCAGACTCTCGTGATTCTCGCCGGTGTCATATTTGCGCTCATTCTGGGTGTCAATTATCTGGGCGGGCCGCGTGAAGTCCTCGCGGCTACGCCCAAAGATCTTCTGCAATTTAGCGGTGTTGGCTTCAAGGAGCTCTTGAACTGGTTTTTGGTATTTGGGCCATTCTACATAGTGTGGCAAACAACCTGGCAGCGCCTCACAGCTGCTAAGTCAACCAAGGTGGGGATGTCTGCCGTTATTATCGGGTTCGTGATCTCGTGTGCCGTAGCTCTCGTAGCAATTTTTATTGGTATTGTTGCGGTACAACAATTTCCCGCAACCATGGACCCCGATGCGGTGTATACGGAGTTTTTAACTGCCATATTCCCGGGCGCCATAGGAGGGCTGTTCATGGTCTCGCTTCTGGCTGCTTTGTTGACGGGGGCAACGTCGTTTTTGCTGAGCGGCGCCATTAATGTTTCAAAAGATATCTACCAGGGCTGGGTCAATCCTAATGCAACAGACGTAAGAGTTCTCAACGTTTCGCGGATTGCAGTTGCCGGCATGGCGGTGCTGGGACTATTGATAGCGTTATTGGTAAAAGACATCATTGCCATATACCAGATTGCACTGTCCCTGACCGCGGTGACCCTTGTCATGCCGGTATTGGCGGCAATGTTCTGGAAGCGGGCTACGAAGACAGGCGTTATCTCCAGCATCATTGGCGCCCTGATGGTGGCATTTCTCTGGCGTATGGCAGGTCAACCCTTCGGCGTTCATGAAATTGCGCCCGGCCTAATAACGTCGGCAGTCCTGCTGATAGTTGTTAGTATGTTTACACTCCATTCAAAGGATGAAGAAGTGATTGCCTATTACCAGGCGTTCAAGCGAGACAAAACAGTGGGCACGGACAGCTTTGAGGGACCACTGAAAGAACCAAGTACTGGAATCTCTTAGTGGTGATACGTGGTTTCGAAGCAGGAACTGCGCCACTCGGGACGTATTCTGACGACGCTAAGGAAGATTTAGTGACTACAACGATCCTTGCCAACGGTATTGTACGCCCAGATGCCTTTTGTCCGCCGGTGGAGGCAGTGGCCATTACTGATGATCGAATTCTGGCAGTTGGCAGTCTGGATGAGGTTGCGTCGATTGTCGGCAGGGGCGCCCACGTGCATGACCTCGATGGCGCTACGGTCATCCCCGGGCTGGTGGAGTCCCACGTACATCCCATATTCTATGGACTCACCAGGAACTGGGCCGATTGTCGTAGCCCACGCAACAGGAGCATAGCTGAAGTATTGAATACGCTTCGTGCCCAAATGGAAGCACTATGTCCGGGTGGATGGATTCGTGGTTGGGGCTATGATGACACTCTGCTCACGGAGAAGAGACATCTAACGCGGGATGATCTGGACAAGGTGAGTGCATCCATTCCGATAGTTATCTCGCATATCTCAGGACACTTCGTCGTAGCAAATAGCGCAGCCCTCGACCTCGCCGGAGTTCATGACGAAACTCCTGATCCCGCAGAAGGTCATATCATGCGGGATAGTACTGGTCGACTGACTGGTCTCATGTGGGAAATTGGAGCTGTCCATCTCATCCTGGACAAATTTCCTGCGGTGAGCACTTCGCAGCTTGAAGAAGCCGCCCGCTACGCCGTATCGCAGGCTGCGTCGCGTGGAATGACTAGCATCCATGATCTGGGCATCGGATTAATGGCCGGAGCTGCGGAACTAGCCATCTGGCAAAGCTTGGCGGAGTCGGAGCGGCTACCGGTCAGGGTAACGGGATACCTTCGAGGAGACCTTGCCACGGAGATGCTGGCTCTCACTCCCGACCTCTTCACCAGAGAGCAAAGCGGAAATTTTCGGCTAGCTGGAGCAAAATATTGGGCGGACGGATCCATCCAGGGATTGTCCGCGGCACTGCTTCAACCGTACTCCTGCGCCGATGATACTTGCGGCGAGCTCCTCATCGATAGTGAACGGCTCGTCCATTTGGTACAGGCCATTGAAAGTGCGGGAGGCCAGTGCGCGGTTCATGCCAACGGTGACCGTGCCATCCGGAGCGTAGTGGACGCGTTCGCGGAGGTGAGGTCCTCGGGTGGTGGCCAGGATGCCCGGCACCGGATAGAGCACCTGCAAATGGCGGGTCCACGGGACATCGAGGACCTTATCGCCGCAGGTGGAACGGCCTCGGTCTTCGCCAACCACATCTACTACTGGGGTGACCGGCACCGTGACCTTTTCATCGGAGTGGAGCGGGCAGCTAGAATGAACCCTCTGGCCGAAGCAAGTGCAAAAGGACTGCATTTCGGGCTCCACTCTGATTGCCCCATCACTCCGATGGATTCGCTCAGAACGCTGTGGACCGCAGTGACGCGAGAGACGAGCTCAGGCAAGACGCTGGGTGAAGAGCAGCGCCTGACGCCTGGCCAGGCGCTGCACGCATTGACCTCCGACAGCGCGTGGCTCAGCGGAGATGAAGAAACCAGGGGTGTTCTGAGACCTGGTAAAGTGGCCGACCTCGCGGTCCTTGACCGGGACATTCTCTCGGTTGATCCTGCAGCGATCCGGGATACGGCCGTTCTCGGAACGATGGTCGGCGGTACCTGGGTCTATCAGGCCTAAGTACACCTTCTATCGTCCCCCGAGCAGACTGACCACTTCACCGATGCTGGCCCTGCCACCGAGGGTGGTGAGGTCGAGGATCTTCGAGCGGCTGTAGTACGGGCTGAGGTCCAGCCCAAGTCCCAGCCCGTAAAGCTCCGTGCTCCCGGACTCTTCCAGGTGCCCGGTCACCTGGCGTAGGTGCTGCGCCAGATACTGTTCGTCGTTGGCTAGTCCGGTAGCACCGTCGGCAGGGCTTCCATCCGAAATGACGATGAGGATCCGCCGCTCGCGCGGTTGGCTGGCGAGCCTGCCGGCCGCCCAGCGAACCGCCTCGCCGTCGACACTTCCCCGGTACAAATCCGGCTTCAACAGCGCCGCCAGCGGCAGCCGCGCGCGGCGCCACGGGGTCGCGGCCTCCTTGAGGACCAGATGGTTCAGCTCATTGAGGCGGCCCGGATGCGCCGGTCTGCCAGCACGTCGCCAGTCCCGCAGTGCCCGCCCACCGTTCCAGGCTCCGGTGGTGAAGCCGAGTACTTCGCAGTCCACCTCAATCCGCTCCAGGGCACGGGCAAAAAATCAGGTCCAGGCCTGGGGCAACTTATTTCCTGGTCAGCCTTCGGTGGACGGCGACATCGTACGCGACGGGTTATCGGGGCGTATGCCTGTGTCCCGACCCACGCTGCCCAACTCATCATCGACCTCGGTGTACATGTCGTGGGGACGGATGGCCAGTGTGGAAACCGCGCTGATAACGGTGACCGCAGCAATGTATCCAATGATCCATCCGATCGTTCCTCCGGCTTCCCGGAGCAGGAACGCCAGGACCAGGGGAGTCATTCCGGAGGCAAAGATTCCAGAAACCTGGTAGACAACGGAGATTCCGCTGTACCTCACCCTGGTGGGGAAGAGTTCGGCAAACAGGGACGCTTCGGGGGCGTAGACGATCGGGTACAGGACTCCCAGTACCAGGACAATCGTGACCACGACGATGAGGGTACTTCCGGTGCCGAGCAGAAGGAAGGCCGGATAGGAGGCGGCTCCGAGGAGCAGGACGCCGACCGTATACATGTGGCGCCGGTCCACGCGGTCCGAGAGCCGGCCCATGAGTGGAATGAAAACCACCATGGTCGCAGCGCCCGCCATGACGGCAAGCAGGATTGTCTGCTGGTCCAGTTCCAGGGTGCCGGTTCCATAGGCGATCGCGAAGACCGCCCACAGGTTGAATGCGACGCCTTCCGCCCAACGGCTTCCCATCCCGAGGAAAATATTCCGTCGACTGCCACGGTCGCGGACCAGTTCGAGTGCCGGAATCGTCGCACGTTCTTCTGTGGTGGCCAGTTTGCGGAACGCCGGAGTCTCCATGACCTTGAGCCGGATGAAGAGCCCCACCCCAACCAGGATGGCGCTGAGCATGAATGCGATCCGCCATCCCCAAGCGAGGAACGCGGCGTCCGACATGATCGCCCCCAGGAAGGCGAAGACGCCGGTACCCAGGACAAGCCCGATGGCGAGGCCTACCTGTGGGAAACTGCCGTAGAAGCCACGCTTTCCCTTCGGGGCGTACTCGACAGCCATCAGGACCGCTCCGCCCCATTCACCGCCGACGGCAATGCCCTGTGCGATCCGGAAGAGGATGAGCAGGATTGGTGCCGCGACGCCGATTACCGCGTAGGTGGGGATGACGCCGATCAGGAATGTCGCCACGCCCATGATGATCATCGTGGCGACTAGGGTTTTCTTTCTGCCCACCCTGTCACCGATGTGGCCAAAAATCAGGCCACCGATAGGCCTCGCGATAAAACCTACGGCAAAAGTGGCGAAGGCGAGCAGGGTCCCCACCAGTGGATCATCGCTGGGAAAATACAGTTTGTTGAAGACCAGGCCCGCGGCCATCCCGTAGAGAAAGAAGTCATACCATTCCACCGTGGTGCCGACCACGCAGGAGATCATGACCGTGCGGATGTCCTTTTTCGAAAATTCCTCCCGGGTCGTATCGGGAGCAGCAGCAGTCACAGCGACTCCCGGAAAATCGACAGCAGCGCGTCACGGGTAACGGGGCGGGGAACAACTGCGAGTTGGCGGGTCTGCTTCAAGGTGCCGTCGACGAGGGTGTCCAGATCCGATTCCGTATAGCCGAAGCTGCGCAGGCCGGCCGGCATCTCGATGTCGGTCATCAGTTCGGTGAGAACGTGGGCGAGGGCGTCGGCGCCATCCGTTTTGGTAAAGGTTTGTCCGCTGAGCAGTTCCGCGGCCCGCAGGTGCCGGGCAGGGTCACCCGCGTAAGTCCAGCGGAAGACGGCGGCGGCGGTGGAGGATACAGCTTGCCCATGGGGGACCATTGGCATTTTCGGGTAGCCCTCCGCCTGGTAGTTCTTGACCGCTCCGGCCACTGGATAGGCGTTGGCATGTGGCAGGTGGGTTCCCGCATTGCCAAAGCCGGTCCCAGCCGACGTCGAGGCCAGCGCCATCTGGTAGCGCGCCTGGCGGTCCCGGCCGTTCATCACGGCGCGCCGCAGGTACTGTCCCACGAGTCGGAGCGCCTGTTCGCACCAGATGTCGCTGATCGGGTTCGAGCCGCAGAAGGCGGGCCTCTTGGTGGGGTCTTCCGGAGCGGGCTTGGCGTCGAAGGGAACGCTCGTGTAGCTCTCTAGGGCATGTGAGAGCACGTCCATTCCGCTGGCCGCGGTCACCTGGCGCGGCAGCGTAACCGTTGTCAGCGGGTCCACGATGGCCAGCGTGGGCCGAAGCTTCGGCGAGCTCACTCCCGCCTTGAGATGCAGTCCGAGGAAGTCGATCACGCAGATGCTGGTCGATTCGGACCCCGTTCCGGCTGTCGTAGGAACGGCGATCAGCGGCTTCAGCGGCAGCCACGGAGACTTGCCCGCACCGATCGGAGGGGTGACGAAGTCCAGTAGCTCGCCCGGGTGGGTGGTCAAGAGATTCACCGCCTTGGCGGTGTCCATCGCAGAGCCACCGCCGATTGCGATAAAGCAGTCCCAGTCCTGTTCCCGGGCGTGGGCGACCGCTTCGTTGATGCTCTCATCGGTCGGTTCGATCGCCACGCCGTCGTAAACGTTGGCTTTGATGCCCGCGGCGACCAGGGTCTGCTCCACCTGGTCCGGTATGCCGGTGTTCCGGACGCCTGCGTCCGTGATCACGAGGCAGGATTTCGCGCCAAGGGCCGAGACCTCCGCACCGATTTCATCGAGCGCGCCGACCCCGAACTTCAGCGGGGGAGCCGCCCAGGTAAAGATAGTTTCGTTGGAGTGAGGTCCGTACATGGGTAGCTCCTAATCGTCGCTATGTGGGGAGTATCCCCACATAGTGGGATCAACTGTACGCACGAAGGTCAGCTCTTGTGAAGTGCCTCACACAGAATATTTAGAAAAACCGGTACTGCATTTACCGGGTCGGTACTACGTCTATCGGGACAGAGGCCTGTCAACCGGAACAAACTGCGCCGCATCGCGGGCCACCTCGATCAGCAGGGCGCCCAGATCGAGGACCCTCGCATCCGCCATTCTGACGGCGGGAACCTGGATGACGATCGCAGCCTGGGCGCATCCACGGTGATCCAGTATCGGCGCGCCGACGCTGCGGACGCCGTCGACATTTTCCTGGTTGTCGATGCTGAAGCCGCGCTCGCGGGTCGCTTCAAGGACACACCGGAGCTGTGCCGAGGTTTCGAGGGAGTTGGGAGTGACTTTCTGCAGGCGCTTTGGCAAGGTTGCGAGATAGTCGGCCGAGTAAGGGGAAAAAGCGAGAATCGCTTTGCCGGACGCCGTGGTGTACAGCGGAAAACGGGCTCCAGTCCGCTGCTCGAATCGAAGCGGCAATGTCGACTGGACCCGAAGTATGACAACCGATTCCACCCCGTCGCGGATCGAGAGATTAACCGACTCCTCGGTCACTTCGTTGAGTTGTTCCAGCAGCGGCACCATTTTTTCGAGGCCGAAACTTCGTTGGGCCGCCTGCCCGAGCAGGACGGCCCCGCTGCCAAGGTAATAGCGGTCCGACTTCTGGTTCCTCGCAACCAGGCCATCCGCGGAGAGCGCCCCGATGATTCGATTCGCGGTTCCCGAGGAGAGCCCCAGCTCGGCCGCAATAGCACTTCCGGCGAGCTCACCGGAAGAATCGGCCAGCAGCCGGAGCACCCCCAGTGCCCGTCCAACGGCTTGCGTACCCGCCGGAGGAGCCTGATTCATGGCCCCAGTCTAGCGATGTTTCAAGGGACGCCGCCCTCAGCCCTGCCTTCAACCACCGCGTCCGCCGAGCAGACTGACCACGTCACCGATACTGGCCCTGCCACCGAGGGTGGTGAGGTCGAGGATCTTCGAGCGGCTGTAGTACGGGCTGAGGTCCAGCCCAAGTCCCAGCCCGTAAAGCTCCGTGCTCCCGGACTCTTCTAAGTGCCCAGTCACCTGACGAAGGTGCTGCGCCAGATACTGTTCGTCGTTGGCTAGTCCGGTAGCACCGTCGGCAGGGCTTCCATCCGAAATGACCATCAGGATCCGCCGCTCGCGCGGTTGGCTGGCGAGCCTGCCGGCCGCCCAGCGAACCGCCTCGCCGTCGACACTTTCCCGGTACAAATCCGGCTTCAACAGCGCCGCCAGCGGCAGCCGCGCGCGGCGCCATGGGGTCGCCGTGTCCTTGAAGATTAGATGGTTCAGCTCATTGAGACGGCCTGGATGCGCTGGTCTACCTGCACGTCGCCAGTCCCGCAGCGCCCGCCCACCGTTCCAGGCTCCGGTGGTGAAGCCGAGCACTTCACAATCCACATCAATCCGCTCCAGGGCACGGGCAAAAACATCCACGAGGACAGCTACTCCGCGGGCATGCTGCTTCATCGATCCGGAACAGTCAATGAGGAAACCCACGACGGCGGGGGACACCGGTTCCGCCCGCTCGGTTTTGAACAACCGGCGCTCCGCAGGCGAGGTGATCAGCTGGGAGAGGCGGGAACCGTCAATCAGGCCCTCCTCCTGCCCTGAGTGCCAGCCGGAGGCGGACGGCTGGCACAGCAATGCCTCCAGCTGTCGCGAGAGCCGTGCCGAATTGAGCTGCGCCCCGGCGATGTCCTCGTCCAGTTTCAGGCGCAGCTCCCTCAGGAGCGCAGGACGTACCAGGGAAGCAGCTGCCAGTTCCTTGTCATATCGGGACGTGAAGATACGGTAGCCGCCACCGGAGTCCGTCAGGACTTCGCTGCTGCCCACGGGTGCTGGACGAGCCAGCTCGCCGCCGTCGTCGTCATCGAGCAGAAGGCTGAAGGCCGCGCGCACCTCGCGGCGATCCCTCGTCTTGCCGTCGTCGTCGCCTTCTTCGCGTACCGAATCAATGGCAGCGGCAATCTTGTCCGCGATGGCGAGCGAATGCGCGGCGAAGGCCCGCTGCCGGTTCCTGTTCCGGCGCAGCCCGGCCAGCTCGTGCCCCAGGGTGGCCGCCAGCTCGCCCCGGACCTGCTCGATCAGATCCTCCGTCTCGGCGACCACCGGTTCCCCGGTCAGGCGCGAACGGACCATCTGCGTCACCGTGTACAGCAGCAGTCCCAGATGCGTCTCCGTCAGGCCGCTGCGGTGGAACTGGAGCGAGAAGTCCTCATGCCTGCCACGCAGGTTGGCGACCACGCCGGGGTAGCCGGAGACAAGAGATTCCACCCTGAATTGCTCCAGGAGATCGAACACCAGCCGCCGGGTGGTTTCCTCCGGCCGTAGGTGGGCGTGCAAGCACGCGTCGGAGTGCAGCAGCCGCAGGGCCATGCCGTCGGAGGCTCCCCGAAAGCTCCGGAAAGTATCCCGCTCGATGTCCGGATGCAGGTGCGCCGCAGGCAGCGGAAGGGGGGTTCGGCCGCGGTGCAGCCGGTGGCTGCGGAAGGTGAGCCGGACGTCGCCGCTGAGCGCCCGGATGGACGCCAGGCATAGGTCTTCGATGTGCTGCTGCACCCGGTTCCGGGCCGCGTCCTCCGCCACCGCTTAGCCTACGCCGGGACTGAGGTGAGTTCGTAGGATTCGGCCAGCTCGCCGTCGAAGCACCGCTGAAAGTACTCCGCAATGATGGGCCGCTCGGATTCGTCGCACTTGTTGAGGAAGGACAGGCGGAAGGCCACTGCCGGGTCCCCGAAGATCTCCAGGTTCTCGGCCCAGCTGATGACGGTGCGCGGCGACATTAGGGTGGAGACGTCCCCTGCCGCAAAGCCGTTGCGGGTCAGGCCGGCCACGGAGACCATGGCGGCGGCCAGCTCGGCCCCGCGCTCGCTAGCCAGCGACGGAACGCGCCCGCGGACAATGGCCACTTCTTCGGCGGGGGGAAGGTAATTCAGTGCCGCCACAATATCCCAGCGGTCCATCTGTGCATGGTTCAGGCGCTGGACCCCGTGATAGAGCCCGTTCAGGTTGCCCAACCCCACGGTGTTGGCAGTGGCGAACAGCCGAAATGCGGGATGTGGCCGCAGTACGCGGTTCTGGTCCATGAGGGTGAAGCTGCCGTCGCGTTCGAGCAGGCGCTGGATCACGAACATGACGTCCGGGCGTCCGGCGTCGTACTCATCAAAGATCAGTGCCATCGGCTGCTGGAGCGCCCACGGGACCATTCCCTCCTGGAACCGGGTGATCTGCTGGCCGTCCTGAAGAACCACTGCATCCTTACCCACCAGGTCCAGCCGGCTGATGTGACCGTCGAGGTTGATGCGCGAACAGGGCCAGTTCAGGCGGGCCGCTACCTGCTCGATATGGGTGGACTTTCCCGTCCCGTGCAGTCCTTGCAGCAGGACCCGCCGGTTGTGCGAAAACCCGGCAAGCAGAGCCAGTGTGACATCGGGATTGAACCGGTAGGCGGGGTCGATGTCCGGCACATGCTCGGTCCGCTCGACGAAGGCGGGAACCTGCAGGCTGGAATCAATCCCGAAGACGTCGCGAACGGACAGTTGGCGTTCCGGCTGCGCTGCATTCATGATGACCTCCTCCGCACGGCCGGGGCATCGGACACACCGCCAGGGACCGGGGCAAGACCGGTGCGCTCCGGAACCTGCTGCGCCTCGACGCGGGCCAGCGCGGCTGCGGCCCCCTGCAGCGCGGGCAGCATCTGCAGCGCAGTATGCGCATTGACCCGCATGGTCGGCGCCTGGACAGCTATGCACATGTTGGACCGTGTTGAGGACGTCGGTACCAGAACCGCCACGCAGACCAGCCCGTCCAGGAACTCCTGCCGGTCCAGCGCAAAACCATCCTCACGCACCTGCTTCAGTTCCGCTTCGAGCGCCGCCGGCTCAGTCAACGTCTGTGCCGTGTGGGCTTCGAGTGGAACGGCGGAGAGGATCCGCGCACGTTGGGCGGGACTGTGCTGGGACAGGATCATTTTGCCACTGGCCGAGCAGTGGGCCGGCACGCGCGATCCCGCTTGAAGGTGAACTCGCAGCGGTTCGGTGGTTTCCACCCGGTCCAGGTAGATGACTTCGTTTCCGGACAGGGCGGTGATGTTGCAGCTTTCGCCGATCTCTTCAACCAGCCTGCGCAGAATCGCGTGGCGGGCACCATGCCGGGTGTCGTTGAGCAGGACGTTCTCCGCCATGCGTCGGGTCCGGGCGCCGGTGCCGTAGTGCCGTCCGTCGCTCTGGCGCATCAACAGGCCAGCACCCTCGAGCTGTTGCAGCATACGGTGCAGGGTTGGCTTGGGCAGGCCGACTTCCTCCACCAGGGACTGCAGCGAGTAGAGCTGGTCCCGCGTGGCGATGAATTCCAACAGCGCAACGAGGCGCAGGGCAGGCGTTTCGCCACTGAGGTCACCCGGAGACGAGAGCTCCGGTTCGGTCAGGCTTTCCATAATCCCTCTCATCCGCGTGGTCAACGCGTGGTTCCTTCTGCGGTGTATCTCAAAAAATCATAGCATCCACATTAATTAATGGAACTTCTCTTGACGGAACGGAAAGCTAAACCGTAGAGTTCACAACGATCCCATATTCGGGAACATTTCGTTCCATTTTTTACAATAAACACCGTGGTATGCGAGAAACCGTGGTATGCGAGAAGGAGACTCTGAACATGAGCGATAAGAATGAGGACCGCGCGGTCGTGGAAGGCCCACAGAAAATGACTCCCTCCGAGGCCTTCGTCGAGACCCTGGTTGCCAATGATGTCACTGACATGTTCGGCATCATGGGCTCAGCCTTCATGGATGCCATGGACATCTTTGCTCCGGCCGGCATCCGCCTGGTGCCCGTAGTGCACGAGCAGGGTGCAGCTCATATGGCCGACGGCTACGCACGCGCCAGTGGTCGCCACGGCGTGGTGATCGGCCAGAACGGGCCCGGTATCAGCAACTGTGTGACCGGGATCGCCGCCGCCTTCTGGGCCCACAGCCCCGTGGTGATTGTGACGCCCGAAGCAGGTACCACCGGAATTGGACTCGGCGGGTTTCAGGAGGCACACCAGCTCCCCATGTTCCAGGAATTCACCAAATACCAGGGGCACGTCACCCACCCTGCCCGCATGGCAGAATTCACCGCACGGTGCTTTGACCGGGCCATGTCGGAAAACGGGCCGACTCAGCTGAACATTCCCCGGGATTACTTCTACGGGGAAATCACTGCGGAAATTTCCCCGCCGCGCCGCGTGGACCGCGGCGCCGGGGGTACCCGCAGCCTGGATGAAGCGGCCGAACTACTCGCCGAGGCCAAGAACCCGGTCATTGTCTCCGGCGGCGGAGTTGTCATGGCCGACGGCGTCGAGGAGTGCAAGGCCCTTGCGGAGCGCCTCGGGGCCCCGGTGGTCAATAGTTACCAGCACAATGACTCCTTCCCGGCGAGCCACCCGCTCTGGTGCGGGCCGCTGGGCTACCAGGGGTCCAAGGCCGGCATGAAACTCATCTCCCAGGCTGACGTCGTCGTAGCACTGGGTACCCGGCTTGGGCCCTTCGGCACGCTGCCGCAGTACGGGGAATCCTACTGGCCGGACAACGCCAAGATCATCCAGGTGGACGCGGACCACACCATGCTGGGCCTGGTCAAGAAGATCAGTGTGGGCATCTGCGGCGATGCGAAGGCCGTGGCGTCTGAGCTCACGGCCCGGCTGTCGGAGCGGACATTGGCCTGCGACGCCACCAAAACTGAACGTGCCGAACAGATCAGGACGGAAAAGGACAGCTGGGAGCAGGAGCTGACCGAGTGGACGCATGAGAAGGATGACTACAGCCTGGACGTCATCGAGGAGCAGAAGGCCGAGGACGGCAATTGGCTGCACCCCCGTCAGGTGCTGCGCGAGCTGGAAAAGGCCATGCCGGAAGATGTCATGATTTCCACCGACATCGGCAACATCAACTCTGTGGCCCACAGCTACCTGCGCTTTGAAAAGCCGCGCAGCTTCTTCGCCCCGATGAGTTTCGGCAATTGCGGTTACGCGCTGCCCACTATCATCGGCGCCAAGGCGGCGGCTCCTGAGCGGCCCGCGGTTGCGTATGCCGGTGACGGCGCCTGGGCGATGAGCATGGGGGAGATCTTGACGGCTGTCCGGCACGATATTCCCGTCACCGCCGTCGTCTTCCGAAACCGTCAGTGGGGTGCCGAAAAGAAGAACCAGGTGGAGTTCTACAACCGCCGCTTCGTCGCCGGTGAGCTGGACAACGATAATGAGAGCTTCGCCGCCATGGCTCGGACCATGGGCGCCGAGGGCATTGTGGTGGACCAGTTGGAGAACGTCGGGGCGGCCCTGAAGGATGCCCTCAACGCGCAGATGACTAACGGCACCACCACCGTCATCGAGGTGATGTGCACCCGCGAACTCGGAGACCCGTTCCGCCGTGACGCGCTCAAGAAGCCGGTACGGCTGCTGGAGAAGTACAAGGACTACGTCTAAACCATGAATCAATTTTTCAGCGAACGGAGAATCCCGTGATCATCGGCATCCCCAAGGAAGTCAAGAACAACGAATACCGTGTGGCCATCACGGCCTCCGGCGTGCACGAATTCCGTGCCGCCGGCCATACGGTGCTCATTGAGGCTGGCGCCGGCATCGGCTCCAATATCAGTGATCTGGAATACCAGGACGCCGGTGCCCGGATTGTCGGTAGCGCTGACGACGTCTGGTCCGGTGCCAACATGGTGATGAAGGTCAAGGAGCCAATCGCCTCCGAGTACCGCCATTTTCGAGCAGGCCTGATCCTCTTCGCCTATCTTCATCTGGCGGCTGAGCCGGAGCTGACCCGGGCGCTGGTGGATGCCGGTGTTACAGCCATTGCCTACGAGACGGTCCAGGACGGACGGGCGCTGCCGCTGCTGGCGCCGATGTCCGAGATTGCGGGCCGGCTCTCCGTTCAGATGGGTGCGCAGTCGATGATGGCTCCGGCAGGGGGGCCGGGTCTCCTCCTCGGTGGCGTCCCGGGAGTGCGGTCCGCGAAAGTGGCCGTGCTTGGAGCCGGTGTGGCGGGAACCAATGCGGCGGCGATGGCGGTCGGCGCGGGTGCGGAAGTGACCATACTGGACATCAACATCAACAGGCTCCGCGAACTTGACGCCTTGTACGCGGGCCGGGTCAAGACGGTCGCGTCCAACAAACTGGAGATTGAACGCAGTCTGCTCGAAGCGGACCTCGTGATCGGCTCGGTGCTGGTTCCGGGAGCCAAGGCGCCCAAGCTGGTCAGCAATGAGCTGGTTTCGCGGATGAAGCGCGGTTCTGTTCTGGTGGACATTGCCGTGGATCAGGGCGGTTGCTTTGCGGATTCCCACGTCACAACGCATCAGGACCCCACGTTCACGGTGCACAACTCGTTGTTCTACTGCGTCGGTAACATGCCGGGCGCGGTTCCGAACACAGCAACGTACGCTCTCACCAACGTGACCCTGCGGTATGGCTTAGCACTGGCGAATCTTGGCGTCACGACTGCCTTCGAGAATGACCCGGCGTTGGCCCTCGGGCTCAACGTAGAGGCGGGCAAGGTCACCAACAAGTCGGTGTCCGCGGCGCACGGTCTGGAACTGGCCGCCGTCTAGGCTGCGTGGTACCGGATGGCCGCTGCGCATTTGTGCTCAGTGGCCATCCGGTAGATGGGCATCCGGGAGACGCCCATCCTGAGGGCAGCCATTCGGACGACGGGCAGCCGAACCAGGCGGCGCATCCGGCTCAGATACGCTTGAGTCATGGCACTAGTCCCTGATGGCAGTCCGGATTCTCAGCTTTGGTCCTCCGACGGCGACAACCTCGTGGTCAAGGGCGATAATCTCCAGTTCCTGAAAACTCTCCCAAGCGAGAGTTTCCGACTCATCTACATTGACCCGCCCTTCAACACTGGAAAGATCCAAACGCGCCAAACGATGAAGAACGTCAGCTCGGTCACTGGGAACCGGATCGGTTTCAAGGGGCAGACGTACGCCACGATCAAGGGCGTGGCGTACGGCTACAACGACACTTTTGCCGAGTATTGGGATTTTCTGGAACCTCGGTTGGAAGAGGCGTGGCGTCTCCTGACGGACGATGGAACGCCGTATCTCCATCTTGACTACCGTGAGGTCCACTACGCGAAAGTCCTGCTCGATGCGCTCTTTGGTCGAGATTGCTTTTTGAACGAAATCATCTGGGCGTACGATTACGGAGCTCGGTCCAAGAAGAAGTGGCCAGCCAAACACGACAACATTCTGGTGTACGTGAAAAATCCGGAAAAGTACTTCTTCAATAGCACCGCGGTTGACCGGGAGCCGTATATGGCCCCGGGGTTGGTAACGCCAGAGAAGGTTGCGCTCGGAAAGCTGCCCACGGATACGTGGTGGCATACCATCGTGTCCCCGAATGGCAAGGAGAAGACGGGCTATCCAACGCAGAAGCCGTTAGGAATCCTTCGTCGTGTGATCCAGGCCAGCAGCGAGCCCGGCGACTGGATACTCGATTTCTTTGCCGGGAGCGGAACAACCGGCGCTGCTGCACTGGAACTTGACCGAAGATTTGTCCTTGTAGATCAAAATGCGGAGGCTATCGGAGTCATGCAGAAGCGGCTGGATAACGGAATGCTCCATGCTCCGGTGAGCTTCGCCGAGGTGGAGCCGGAGATCACTGACATGGAAGCCTCCAGCACCTGACATAGTCCTTCTGTTGTCGCTGCCCCCCCATACGGACATCGGTTGGTGAACCAGAAGTATTGAGGGTTTGCTGATGGCGCCCGTCGGCTGAGACACGGCGGTATTCCAAACGGCCAGGTCGCGTGGGACACTGAAACCATGTTGGTTGCCTTCTCAGTTGCCCCGTCCGGATCCACTGCCACCCCCGCCGCGAGTGATGACGCATCAGTCCACGGCGCCGTTGCCGAAGCGGTACGCATTGTCCGTGCCTCCGGCCTCCCGAACCACACGGACTCCATGTTCACCACCATTGAAGGCGAGTGGGACGAGGTCATGGAGGTGATCAAGCGGGCCACCGACGCCGTCGGAAAGTTCGGCAGCCGCGTCTCCCTGGTTCTCAAAGCGGACATCCGCCCCGGCCACACCGGGGAGCTCACGGGAAAGGTTGAGCGCCTTGAGCAGGCCATTGATGAGATGGACGGATTTTAAGGGCACTCATGACCTGTTGGCAGGACGTCGGCGCGCACCTCAAGGACACAGTTGTACGCCTTGACGAGGCAGTCCGCGCTGCCGTAACCGCCGGCCGCAACGCCGGGATACCTGCTATCGAGGTCGCCGCGGTCAGGGCAAGCTCCTGATGCTGCTGGCCCAAATGTTCGGCGCCCGGAAGGTCCTGGAAATCGGGACCCTTGGAGGATTCAGTACCATTTGGCTGGCGCGCGGGCTGCCTGCCGATGGCACCGTGGATACGTGTGAATTTGAACTCGACCACGCTGGCGTCGCTCGCCGAAACTTTGCCCACGCCGGTGTGTGGTACCAAGTGAGGATCCATGTCGGAGCGGCACTTGACACACTACCCACACTGACCGGTCCCTACGACCTGCTCTTCATCGACGCAGACAAGGCCAACAACCTGGCGTACCTTGAGTGGGCTGTGAAGTTGTCGCGACCGGGGAGCGTCATTGTGCTCGATAACACAGTGCGCGGTGGGGAGGTCAGGAACGACGACGAATCCATAGCGGGAACCCAGCGGGCGCTGGAGGTCCTGGGCACCCACCTCCAGCTTGCAGGACCTCGCTGCAGACCGTAGGGGCCAAGCGCCTCACCGGTTTCGCGCTCGCCGTGGTCCGCGGTTGATCCATTAGGCTGGGGACATGAAATCCACCATCGGCCCCACTGCCGGCAGGGCTTCCAACCTCTAATGGGGCGTCAACGGCCCTCCAGAGCGACGGCGCTGGCTGACCCATCCGGGAGCGGACCAGCGCCCGGAATTTACGCCATCGACACCGGCACGTGCGAACTCCAGCCCGATGGATACCGGCCCAACGGCTGGCTCCTGCGGATCAATGACGTCCAAAGCTCCCATGTGGACCTGGATGATCCGGCTCACCTGGATTTTG
>JBBSSN010000005.1:0-31479 GCA_038242035.1 Actinomycetales bacterium | reverse complement strand
TTCTCCGCCCTCGGCTCCAACGTGTGGGGGTCGACAATCTCGAAATAATCCAGTTGCGCTAACGGCTGGCTTTTGATCATTTCGAGCACCGAATCGGGATCCAGAGGAATGTGCTGGTCCGCGCGGTCACGTAAGAGTTTCAGTGCCCGGGAAAGCACCAGGGACGCGTCATGTTCGGCAGTGGAAAGGAAACGGTTCCGGCTGGAAAGTGCCAGGCCTTCGGCACTGCGCACGGTCGGGACCGCGACTATCTCGACGGGAAAATTCAAATCTGCCGCCATTTGCCGGACAAGGACCAATTGCTGAGCATCTTTTTGGCCAAAATAGACGCGGTAATCGCCCGATGCCGGCTGGGAGATGTGCAGCAATTTAGCAACCACTGTCAGTGCGCCGTCAAAATGTCCGGGCCGGGAAGCCCCTTCATATTTCCGGCCCAAACGCCCTGACGCCACGCGGATCAATGGCTCGCCGTGTGGATACATTTCCTCTGCGGACGGAGCGAAGACCAGGTCCACCCCCGCCGACTCAAGCAGGGCCATGTCCGCCTCAATCGTGCGCGGATAGCGGTCCAGGTCTGCCGGGTCACCAAACTGCAGAGCATTGACGAAGATGCTGGCGACGACGACGTCATTGTGTTCCACTGCGACCCGCGCCAGGCCGGCATGGCCGGCATGCAGCGCGCCCATCGTCGGCACGAGGCCCAGCGACGGCAGCCGCTCGGACCCGCCGGCTCCGGCCGCCTCCTCCGGGTGGGACTCCTGGCCTTTTTTCGCCAGCAGAGCCGCACTGGCGCTCTTGAGCCCGGCAATGGTGGTGGCAAGCGCGATGGTCATAATTTCAATCGCTTTCGTGGATCGGATTAAACATGCTGGAACGGAGCGGGAACATTAAGCCGGCGGCTGATCATCGGCAAGCAGCGCCGCCTCGATCAGCTGCAGCTGAACCGGCGTGAGCAGACCCCGCGCGGCCGCCCGCGACGCGGTCGCGGCGGCCATGGCGAGATATGCGGCAACAAAATCTTCCGTCCCATCGCCGTCGCCGTACTCCCGCAGAGCGTGGGCATGCGCGGCGACCGTTCCCACATCGCCGCGGGCGACAGGGCCGGTCAACGCCGATTCGCCGGAGGCCAGCGCATTCTCCAGCGACGCCCGC
The DNA here is from genome assembly GCA_038242035.1 of Actinomycetales bacterium. Taxonomy (GTDB): domain Bacteria; phylum Actinomycetota; class Actinomycetes; order Actinomycetales; family Micrococcaceae; genus Arthrobacter_M. Next base: position 30,327 of record JBBSSN010000005.1, on the reverse strand, counting down.
AGCAGCGGTCCGAGCATCCGGTCCGGTGCTTCGACGCCTATATCGGCCAGCAGTTGCGCGGACTGCGCCGCCAGCGTAACCAAATGGTTAGAGGCGTGTGCCAACGCGGCGTGATAGAGCACCCTGTCCGCCTCCGCGATGACAACCGGCTCGGCGCCCATTTCCACCACCAGCGCCTGCGCAATCGGCAGCATGGCCGGATCCGCGCTGACTCCAAAGCAGCAGTCCGGCAATCTCGCCAGATCCAGCGTCATCCCGGTGAAGGTCATCGCGGGGTGCAGCGCCAGCGGTATGGCCCCCGCGGCGCGCGCCGGTGCCAGCACGCCCGTGCCGTAGCGCCCGGAAGTGTGTGCGACGAGCTGCCCCTGCTGCCAGGCTCCGGCACCGGCGAGCCCCTGCACCAACACCGGGAGAACATCATCCGGGACCGCGAGCAGCACCAGTTCCGAACGCTCAATCAGATCGGGGATCGCCAGGACCGGCACGCCCGGCAATAGGATTTCAGCGCGGTCCAGCGAATTTGCCGACACGGCGGAGACCCCGACGACGGCATGTCCGGCGGCACGCAGGGCCGCCCCCAGAACGGCTCCCACCTTCCCGGCGCCAATGATCCCGACGCCCAGGCGTCCGGGCTTATTGTTCATGCTTGCTCTCCTCTAACCAGCGGTCCGGTCGACCGATCCGCCGCGCTGTGGCGGCACGGGCGGCCTGCCCGGTGAATAGGTCCTGTGCCGTGGCAAGGTCCAGATGATGAACTACCGGGCGGACCGGCCCCGGGGTGGAATGCAGCTCAAAATCCACCAGGCCCAGCCGGCGCATTAACGGTCCCTGAAACAGGCTCAACGATTGGGTGCGCTCATGCGGAACGACCTCGAGCCGGCGGAACAACACGCCGTGCCGGCAGAGCAGCGCGGTGTCCGTAAACCGGTAGCCATTGCGCCGCCAGGCCAGCGGGTCCAGCAGCCGGGCGCGCGGCGGGGAATGGATGAACCCGTGCGCGGGCCCCTTGCCGCGAAGCCCCGCCCGGAAGACCCCCAGTGGGTGGGCCGTGCCCGGGTCCGGGAAAATCAGCCCCAGAATCGTCATAACCTCCGCCTCGGTGCCTGCCGGCAACACCACGGTGCGGGCGCCGCTGTCCCGATGATCCGATCCGTAGCCGGCAACGTTGATATGGACGCGGTACCATCCGGCGGGCCGCCACCAGGGGCTCTGCGTGATTCCCACGGCCTGCACTCTTCCGGGCGGAATGGTCTGCGCCCGGGTATCGAGCATGCCGTAGCGCAGCCGGACTCCGTCGGGGGATTGGGCTACGCGGAAATTGCAGTCTGTGGTGAACGCCTTCCAGTAGGCCGCTGCCACGGCGAGCGCCAGTGGGATAAATACCGCAAGGATCGACGGCGAGCCGGTGGCGATCAGCACACCGATGGCGGCAGCGCCGAGAACCAGGGCCGCAACGCTGATACCCGAGAGCAGTGTTGCGCCGGCAACCCGACCCGGAGTCAGCGCCAGCACCGCCCGTTCCGGAGCCTGCGGCGCAGCCGATGGCCGGCGAGGGTCCACGCTCATGCCCGATGCCCGGGCCAGAATGGCTGCCCGCAGCCGCTGTGCCTCGTCCAGTCGCAGAAAGGACAGTTTCATCGCGGATTTTCCCGCGTCCGCAACCTCGAATTTGAGCTCGGCCAGGGCAAAAATCCGTGCCAGCAGCGGTTGCACCACGTCGATGGCCTGGACGCGGTCTATCCGCGCCTGCCGCTGCTGGCGGAATATAACGCCACTATTGACCCGCACGTGATCATTTGTGACCTGATACCTCGTGTAATACCAAGACAGGAAGAAGGAAATACCGAAAACCACCACGGCGGCGCCCAGAAACAGAAGAATCAGCCAGGCGGGAGCCCCGGCAGGGTTGTGGCGGCCACCGGAGCGAACAGACTGCAGCACATCGTCAAAGGAGTTACGCCCGAAAATAAAGATCAGGGCGACGACGGCGAGCCAGCCGCGTACCAGCGGCGAGACCGCATGCACGCGATGCCATTCGTCCACGGAATCGGTACGAAAACCGGCCCCCTGTCCGAACGCCATGTCGGAGGGCTGGCCCTGCGCCTCGTCGTTTGGCGTGCCTGGCCCGGACACCGTACTCACAGGCCAGCCAGCTTTGCCTCACCGCGGGCGGAGAGCTGCTCGCGCAACCGTGCCGCCTCCGCCGTCGGCAGGCCGGAAAGGAGGGCATTGGTGCTCGCCGAAGCGGTGTGCAGCTTAATCGAGCTCAGGCCGAATGCCCGCTCCACGGGGCCGACGGAAACATCGACGTACTGCATCCGTCCATAGGGCACCACCATGACCCGCTGAAAGAATATTCCGCCGCGGATCAGCAGATCATCGTCCCGCTCGGCATAGCCAATGGCGCGGACCTGGCGCGGAATCAGCGCAAGGCGCCAGAGCGTGATCAGCACGGTCAGCAGCAGGATTCCCCACGCGAGCCAGCCGGGAAAGCCGCGCCACGGGCCAGCCACGCTCAGCACAAGCGGAAGGGAGGCCACCGCGACGGTCAAGAGCGAGCCGAGGCCACGTTCAAGGAGCCGGACCGTGACAAGTTTCGGGGAGACAGGTCTAAAGTCCAGCCCCGGTGGGGATATCGGCTCACGCATATTCTTCCTCGCCCGCACTTGTCCGTTTCCTTCCCCCCTCCGGCGGCGGCCCGTCGTCCGGCGGGATCCGGCAGAACCGTTCCACAATGAACCCGACCGCGACCATGACCAGGCCCCCGGCCACCATGGCCAGGGCCAGCCAAATGACGGTGAGGTTGCTGCGCAGAGCAACGGTGGGCAGCTGGTCCACCAGGATACCTGCATGCCAGCCAACCAGCAGGGCCCCGGCATAGGCGCAGGCCTGCGCCAGCACCCAGGTCCGGGCCGCCAGGATGGGATTGAGCACCCGGTCCCGCTTACCGTTGCGCCAGCGGCGTACGCGAAACCCAAACACCAGAGTCATCAGGACGATGATCCCCATGGTGATCAGCGAACTCAACGGCAGCACGGGAGTGGGCAGGCTCGCGCGATTCGTCAGTATCGTCGCCACCCAACCGGCGGCTCCGGACACGAACGCTATTACGGCCAGCCAGAGGGGCCGAATGGTCTTCATGCTTCGCCTCACCCATCTCGGTTGCGCATCTGGTTCCACCGTACAGTTTTTCCCGGCACTTGATCATGTCTGGCCCGTCCCCGGACCAGCCGCGGGACGTTAGCTTTCGGCGCTGACCGGGAACCCGTCGTCGTCCGCAAAGTGCTCGATGCCCGCGAAATCCGGGGAATTGGCGGCCAGGGCCGGGACCGGTTCGCCGTTGAGCATGGCCTGCGGGTCCATTAATGCCCACGGATACAGCACAAACGCACGCTCCGCCGCACGGGGGTGCGGCAGCGTCAGCCGTTCGTCATCGCTGCGGAGTCCTCCGTAGGTGATGATATCCACATCCAGAGTACGTGCCCCCCAGCGGACCTCGCGGACTCGCAGATGCAGATTTTCCACCGCCTGGCAGTGTTCCAGCAACGCGTACGGCTGCAGCGAGGTGTCGATCTCCATCACCATGTTCAGAAACTCCGGCTGCCCGGACGGACCCCCAACGGGCTTGGTCTGCACCACGGGAGAAACGTCCCGCAGTCGCACCTCGGGCCGGTCGACCAGCTCGGCGACTGCGGCGCAGAGGGTGTCGTTACGCTCTCCGAGATTGCTGCCGAGGGCCAGGACAGCCCTGGTGAAGGTCGGCTCGGTTTCAGTGCCGCTCACGCTTTCTCCCGGTAACTGCTCATTGTTTTTCCCGGTAAATGCTCACGGTCACGTCGCCGAAAGGAACCTGGATCGGGGCTTTCGGCTTATGTACCGTAACTTCGACGGCGGACACGGCGAATTTGAGCAGAATTTCCGCCGCTATTCTCTCGGCGAGAGTTTCGATTAAATCGTAGGCCGGGCCGGTAATAAGGGCGCAGATTAATTCTGCGGCATCGCCGTAGTTGGTCGTCTGGAGCAGATCATCGGTTTCCGCGGCGGCCCGGATATCCGTGTGAAGCACGGCATCCACAATGAACGGCTGTCCGTCGCGTCTCTCGCGCTCGAAGACCCCGTGCCGGCCAATGGCAGTGACGCCGGTAATAGTGATCCGGTCCGGGCGGTGCAGGGCCGGCCGCGCGCTCATCGGCTGGCCTTCTGCCCAGGAGCGGACGATGCAGGAACGGTTGCGTACTGCCGTGCGGCCACTTTTGCCGCGGCAAGGTTTCCGGCCACGTCGTGGACCCGCACGCCCCAGGCGCCATTCGCGGCGGCCAGGGCCGTGGTGGCTACGGTGGCGCTGTCGCGCTCCTTGGGTGCGGCGGCCTTCCCGGCGCTGGCCAGCAGGGAACCCAGGAACCGCTTACGTGAGGTCCCCACCAGCAGGCGGTGGCCCAGCACCTCGAATCGCTGCAGATTTGTCAGCAGCTCCCAATTCTGATCGGAATTTTTGGAAAATCCCAGCCCCGGATCCACGATGATCTGCTCCGGGCGGACGCCGGCCTGATAAAACCGGTCGCGCACCGCCATCAACTCGGCGATGACATCCTCAACGACGTCGGTGTATTCGGTCAGCGCGTCCATGGTTTTAGCCGTGCCCCGGCGGTGCATGAGTACGTACGGCACCCCGCGGCTAGCCACCAGTGCCACCATATCCGCCTGCACGCTCATACCGGAGACATCGTTAATCAGGCCGGCACCGGCGTCCAGCGCTTTGGCAGCAGTATCCGCGTGCCGGGTGTCCACGCTGATCAGCGCCCCGGCCTTCACCAAGGCTGTGATGACCGGCAGGATCCGGCGCTGTTCTTCCTCCGCGGGGACCTCCGGCGCGCCCGGGCGGGTGGATTCGCCGCCGACGTCGATGATGTCCGCTCCGGCATACATCATCCGCAGACCGTGGGCGATCGCGGTGTCAAGGGAATTGTGTTCGCCGCCGTCGCTGAACGAATCCGGCGTGCAGTTCAGGATCCCCATCACAACCGTCCGGTTCGTCGGCAGGTCGTCAAATCCGGCCGTCGGCCTTGGCCCCCGCAGGACCGGCAGGGGCGAGGTTGCGGGTCCGGTTCCGGGCGCTGCTGCAAGGGAATCCATAAAGTGCTGGTGTTACCTTCCGAGAATCAAGCTCATGGCTTCGGCCCGTGTCGCGGGCTCGTGCAGTAGACCGCGCACCGCGCTGGTCACGGTCTTGGCTCCGGGCTTGCGCACGCCCCGCATGGACATGCACATGTGTTCACATTCGACGACGACGATAGCACCGCGTGGCTTGAGGTGCTTAACCAGCGCCTCCACAATCTGCGTTGTCAGTCGCTCCTGCACCTGGGGGCGTTTTGCATACATATCCACCAGCCGGGCCAATTTGCTCAGCCCCGTCACCCGGCCCTCCAGCGAAGGGATATACCCAACGTGTGCGGAACCGTGAAAAGGCACCAAATGGTGCTCACAGGTCGAATAGAACGGAATGTCCTTCACCAGCACCATTTCCTCGTGCGCGATGTCGAACGTGGTGCCAAGGATGTCCGCCGGGTCCTGGTGCAGACCGGCGAAAACCTCCCGGTAGGCCTTGGCGACGCGCTTGGGCGTGTCAATCAGCCCGCTGCGGTCCGGATCTTCCCCGATGGCCAGGAGAATCTCGCGGACGGCTTTCTCGATCCGCGGCAGGTCAACGTGCGGCTCCCCGCCCGGCTTCGCTGCGCCGTCGTCATCACTGTCGTAGTCAATATCATCGCAGTAAGTCATGACGGGCTCAGCCGTCTGCCCGGTGCGGCGGCTGTGGCTCCTCACCGGGCTGGCCCGGCTTGCTGCCATTGTGCGATGCCAGCGAGTCCGGAGCATCGACGTTGCCGGACAGGTTGGCGTGCGCCAACTGATCCTGCGGCGGCACCGTTTCGGGAGCTGGCTCGTGGGCAGCGGCAGCATCCCGGCGTTCCTTCTCACTGACCACCGGCGGCAGGTCCGACACGGGCCGGGTCTGTTTGGACAGCCATACGTCGCGGAGGTCGCGCTTACGGATGTCGCGGAAAATGTACTGGATCTCGGCCTGGTTGAGCGTTTCGCGCTCCAGCAGTTCCAGCGCCAGGCGATCGAGCACATCGCGGTTTTCATTCAGGATCGTGTACGCCTCGTCGTGGGCCTGGTCTATCAGCCGGCGCACTTCCTCATCGATGACGTAGGCCACCTGATCCGAGTAATCCCGATCATGCCCGGCATCACGGCCCATGAACGGCTCGCCGCCGCCGGTACCGAGCTTTACCGCGCCGATCCGCTCGCTCATGCCGAATTGGGTGACCATTTTACGGGCCGTTGCGGTTGCCTTTTCAATGTCGTTCGACGCTCCTGTGGAGGGATCGTGGAAGACGATTTCCTCGGCCGCGCGGCCGCCCATCGCGTAAGCCATCTGATCGAGCAGTTCGTTACGCGTAATGGAGTACTTGTCGTCCTCCGGGACGACCATGGTGTAACCCAGTGCCCGGCCGCGGGGAAGGATGGTGATTTTAGTGACCGGGGCAGTATTCCGCAGAGCGGCGGCCACCAGAGCATGCCCGCCCTCGTGGTACGCCGTAATCTTGCGTTCGAGCTCCTTCATCACACGGGTGCGCTTCTGCGGTCCGGCCATGACACGGTCAATCGCCTCATCCAGGGCCCGGTCGTCGATCAGCTGTGCATTGGAGCGGGCGGTCAGCAGGGCCGCCTCGTTGAGCACATTGGCCAGATCCGCACCGGTGTAGCCCGGCGTCTTTTTAGCCACGGCGTTCAGATCCACACCGGGGGCCATTGGCTTGCCCTGTGCATGCACGCGAAGGATCTGCTCGCGGCCGATCCGGTCCGGCGCCTCGACGGGAATCTGACGGTCAAAGCGTCCCGGCCGCAGCAACGCCGGGTCCAGAACGTCCGGGCGGTTGGTGGCCGCGATCAAGATCACGTTGGTCTTGACATCGAAGCCGTCCATCTCCACCAGCAGTTGATTCAACGTCTGCTCGCGCTCGTCATTCCCGCCGCCGATGCCGGCACCACGGTGACGGCCGACGGCGTCGATCTCGTCCACGAAGATGATGGCCGGCGAGTTTGCCTTGGCCTGCTCGAAGAGATCACGCACTCGGGAGGCGCCGACGCCGACGAACATTTCGACAAAGTCAGAACCGGAGATGGAGTAGAACGGGACCCCAGCTTCGCCGGCAACGGCCCTGGCCAGCAGCGTCTTGCCGGTTCCGGGAGGACCGTAGAGCAGCACACCCTTGGGAATCTTGGCGCCGACGGCCTGGAATTTAGCGGGCTCCTGCAGGAAAGACTTGATTTCGTGGAGTTCCTCCACGGCTTCATCGGCTCCGGCAACGTCGGTAAACGTCACCTGGGGATGATCCTTGGTGACCAGTTTGGCCTTGGACTTGCCGAACTGCATGACCTTGGAACCGCCGCCCTGCATGCGGGAAAGCAGGAACCAGAATATGGCGCCCAGAATGATCACCGGGAAGAGCAGGCTGAGGATGCCGGACCAGAAATTGTTTTGGATCGGCTGATCATCAAAGCTCTTGAGACCGGCAGAACTGACAGTCTTGACGACGTCCGCGCCGCGCGCATCAACGAAGAAGAACTGCACGTTCTTGCCGGCCTTCACGCCGTCGGGGGTGGTGTAGTCGTTCTTCAGCACCAGATCCACCCGGTCTTCGCCGTTGAAGATCTTCGCCGACTCAACTTGGCCCTTATTCAGCAGCCCCAGGCCATCGGAGGTATCGATCCTGGTCGAGCCGCCGCCGGAAAGAGTGCCGAACGCAATCAGGAGCAGCACAACAACCGCAACGATCCAGACGATTGGACCCTTGAAGATTTTCTTAATGTTCATGAGCTCGAGGCTGTGCCTCGCCCCTCCCGATCAATACGCCAGATAAGTCAGTTTGCTGCGGAATGCAGACGCAGCTGCACGACTACCGTACTAGCTTTACACGTCCGCAAACTTTCACGATCAACGCCGGCGTTTAGTTCCCTGACAGCGGAAAACCCGCGATGGGGCCCCTTCATCGGGCTGGCCCCATCGCGGGCACTTCAGCTTCTGATTTACTCGTAGATGTGCGGAGCGAGGGTGCCGATGAAATCCAGATTCCGGTACTTCTCCGCAAAATCCAGACCGTAACCGACGACAAATTCGCTGGGAATCTCGTAGCCGACGTACTTGACGTCGATTTCCACCTTGGCCGCCTGCGGCTTGCGCAGCAGCGCGCAGATTTCCACCGAGGCGGGTCCGCGCGAGATCAGGTTGGCCTTGAGCCAGGACAGCGTCAGCCCGGAGTCGATGATGTCCTCCACAATGAGCACATGCTTGCCCATCAGGTCGGTTTCCAGGTCTTTGAGGATCCGCACCACCCCGGAGGATTGGGTTCCGGAGCCATAGGACGACACAGCCATCCAGTCCATGGTCACGTGGCTATGCAGGGAGCGGGCCAGATCCGCCATCACCATCACGGCGCCCTTGAGGACACCCACCAGCAGGACGTCACGGCCGGCGTAATCAGCGTCGATCTGTGCGGCAAGTTCCGCGACCCTCTCCTGGATCTGTTCCTTAGTGTAAAGAACGTGCTTTAGATCTGCCTGGACGTCTTGTGAATCCACCAATTGCTCCTGGTGTTGAAGGGGTTTTGCGTGCACTTACGCAGTGCGTCTAAAGACTAGCTTCCCATAGCCGGAGCGGTCCTGGGGAACGGAGCTGCCCCGCGGTTGCCGGTAAACGCTGACGCTGCCGGCCAATTCGACGGGCCCGGCGGATCCGCGTCGGGCCAGCAAGGCTTCGGCGGCCAGGAGACGTTCAAAACTGGGCTGCTCCCCACCAAGTCCGACGACGGCAAGCGCCAGTACGCGCTGCCGAAGTGCGGCGGGGAGGGCGCGCAGGTCTCCTTCGGAGATCCTGACTTCCATAGACGCACCAGAATCCGCGCCGTGAACCTCGGTCAGCCGGTGATACTCAAAGGCTGCCTGTTGATCCAGATAGTCCGCGTCCTGCGCCAGGATCCGCGCCGAGCGGTACAGCGACTGCGCAATACCGGGGCCCAACTCGTCCTCCAGGAACGGCAGCACCCGGGTCCGGACCCGGGAGCGCAGAAACACCGGATCGTCGTTGGTCGGATCGTGCCAGGGCTGCAATCCCTCGGCGGCACAGATCTGCAGGGTTTCAGTCCGCCGCAGGCCCAGGAAGGGCCGTAAGTACAGCCCACGCCGTTGCGGGATGCCACCCAATGAGCGGGTGCCGGAGCCGCGGGCCAGGCCCAACAGCACGGACTCCGCCTGATCATCCAGGGTATGGCCGAGCAGCACGGTGCGGGCCGCCAGCCGGGCCGCGGCCTCATCGAGCGCCGCGTAACGTGCATTCCGGGCGGCGGCTTCCGGCCCCAGACCCGCGTCCGTGCTGGTGACGGTGCTGATCTCCACCGGATCCAGACCGATGCCGTGCAGTACCCCCGCCGTCGCCTCCGCCACCGCCCGGCTCTGCGGTTGCAGCTGATGATCAACAATGACTGCGCCAACCTGGATTTCTCCGCGGCGGCCCAGAAATGCGGCAACTGCAGCAAGCGCCAACGAATCCGGGCCACCGCTGCAGGCCACCAGAATCAGCGGACGCGCGTCCCTGCTTTCCGGCGGCTGCGCTTCCTGCCGCGGCCTGCCCGTGGTGGCAACTCCGAGCAGATCACCTACGGCCTTCCGCGCCTTGCCGACGACAGGACTCAACCGGGGGCGAGGTGCGCGCTCCATGTTGGCTAGAGCCCCATCCGCTGGACCCAGCGGGCGGGATCGTGAATCTCCTGCTCATTGGGCAAATTGTCCGCGCTGGTCCAGACATGGTTGAACCCCTGCATCCCGGCCTCCGCCACCACGGCCCGGACAAAGCGGGCGCCATCACTGTACTGCCGCATCTTGGCATCGAGCCCCAACAGGCTGCGGATGAACTTCTCCAGCGATCCACGATCCTTGCCGCGGGAGCTGAAGCGCTGCCGGATGGTCCGCACGCTTGGCACGATGCCGGAGTCCACCGCATCCATCACCACGTTCGCATGCCCCTCCAACAGGCTCATCACCGCTGTCAGGTGCGATAGTGCGGCCTTTTCCTCCGGGTCCTGCAGCAGATCCAGGACACCGCCGCGGCTCGGCGTCGTGTCAGCGTCTCGGTCTTTGCGGTTCCGGGTCAGCGAGCGCGCGGCGGCTGCCACTTTTTCGGTGAGCTTTTCGGTGTCTCCCACCAGCAGCGCGCTGAGTTTTTCGATCTCACTAAGCATGTGGTGCCGCAGCCAGGGTGCCGCAGCGAACTGGACCCGGTGGGTCTGCTCGTGCAGACAGACCCAGAGCCGGAAATCGGCAGGATCAACGTTGAGCTCCCGTTCCACCGACAGGATGTTCGGTGCCACCAGGAGCAGCCGGCCTCCGCCGGCCACCTCAGATTCCGCCGCGGTATCTGAGGCAAGTGCGGCAAAGGGATCGTACTGGCCCAGCACTTTGCTGGACAGAAAGGCCAGCACACTGCCCAGTTGTGCACCGGTGACAGTCCCGCTCACGGCGGTACTGGACGGTCCCAGCGCCGCCTGTTTTTTGGCCAACGCGGCCATCGTCGACGCCATCAAGACCGAGAAACTTTGCGTATTAGCCCTTGCCCAGGACGCCCTGTCCACAATCAGGACCTGGGAATCCCGCAAATCCCGCGCCGCATCGAGTCCGGTAATTTCGTGCACATACGGCACGGATCGGTCAGCCATCACGCGCAGATCTGCCACGGCGGCTCCGATCTCCGCCCCGCTCAAGGCGGGCCCCGCCGGTGCCAGCTTCGCTGCCGTCGAGGCGGCCAGCTCCCAATTGATCAGGCTTGTTCCCTGTCCCGCGACGCTGTTCGGTGAATCCATAGTCTCCATCAGATCACACAACGAAAGGAACCGGTCAGCGGCAGCCGCAGCCGGCCAGAATGGTCGCGGCGGCGTCGATAACGGGTTTTGCCGCCGCGCTGCCGGCGTCCAGGTCGTTGCCGATCAGGGAAAACACCAATAACCGCCCGTCTGCATCCACCACATATCCGGAGAGCGAAATAACAGAATTCAGCGTCCCGGTCTTGGCCCGGACCAAGCCTGCCCCGCCAACGGTATCGGGGGCAAGATACCGTTGTCCCAGAGTTCCGCTCAGGCCTGCGACAGGCAGGCCCAGCAGACCGGAGCGAAGATCCGGATTAGGCTCCGTGAGCATGATTTTCACCGCCTGCGTCAGTTGCTCCGCGCTGACCCTGTCGGCAGCGGCCAGCCCACAGCTGTCTGCCAGCACCAAACCGGCGGTTTTAACCCCCAATGCGCCCACGGTTTCGCGTACCGCTTCGCTCGCTCCTGCCGAGGAGCCATCCTTTTGAAGTTTCAACGCGCTCATTCGCGCGAGCGTTTCGGCCACGTAGTTATCCGACTCCTGCAGCATGTATTGGACCTGCTCGCCCACCGTGGCTGAGCTGACAGCGGCAAGGGTAGCGGCGCCGTCGGCCGCGGTACCACGCCGGATATCCGGCTTGACGTCGATCCCCTCGGCGGCCAAAGCTGCCGCGAAGACCGATGCGACCCGCATCGGCGAGTCCTGCGGCCGGACCCCGACGGACGCATCCGGCGCCAGCCGCGCACCATAGAAGGCCATGGGAAATACCGGCGCGATCTCGCCGGCGTCCACGTCGGCCTGTAACCACGCCGGGTTCAGCGCCGGACCGGTGAAAAGCGTGTCATCGACGTCGATGCTCACGGCCCCTGTGCCGTTGGCTTTGAGCGCGACGGCCGTCTGTGCCGCCAGCGTCGCCACACCGGCATGCCCGACGGTAGCCTGCCCGTCGCTTTTCCCCGGCGTGAGCAACACGTCGCCACCGCCGTGCAACACAATCGAATCGGTGCCATTCGCGGTCCGGTCCCCAACTAATACGGCCGTGCTGAACCGTGACTGCGCCCCTAAGGCAGCCAGGGCCGTCAGCGCCGTGAGCAATTTCTGGCTCGACGCCGGAAGACGCCCCGCGGAGGCATTACGGCTGTACAGCACCTGGCCGGTCGCTGCGTCCTGCACCAGCGCCGCGTAGTTTCCCCCATCCGGGGCCACCAGCGTCGCGTCGAGCGCCGTGGATAACGTCTTGCCGTCCGGGAGCGGCGAGCCGGCGGACAGGCGGCCAATTCCATCGGGACTGCTCAGCGCCGTCGGCAGCTGCTGCACGGCCGGCGCGGGCGGCAGCGGCGCAGCGGCCGGCAGGGGGGAAAAGGCCGGGGCCAGGTTGATTCCCACCGGAACAGCCAGCACGCCAAGGACGAGCGTCAGCAGGGCCGCCGCCAGGACAGTCGACGTGCGGCTCACGGGGAATACCGTCCTTCGATACAGGAGAAAATGACAGCAGAACCGTCGCTTGCGGCCAGCGCCGGAAGGCATTGCCCATGCACGCCGGGCAACGGTGCAGCGCAGCTCGCTATATCCTCATATTAGACGGAATGCCGGCGCGCCTTTCGCTTTGCTGATCTTCATGGGGCAGCAGGGAGCGCTGCCGCCGTTCGGAGATCGACCAACCAACACCCGCCAACCGACACCGTACGCTGCGGGTGTGCGCCCAACAATGCGAACAGCCAAGGAGCATCAGATGAAGCACGACGTCACCATCGAGATCCCGCGCGGATCCCGCGTCAAGTATGAAGTCGACCACGAGACGGGCCGGGTGCGGCTGGACCGCGTGCTCTTCACCTCCATGGGCTACCCCACGCATTACGGCTACTTCGAGAACACCCTCGGCGAAGACGGGGATCCACTGGATGCCCTGGTGCTGCTGCAGGAATACGACCTGCATCCGGGCGTGCTGGTTGAGGCCCGCCCGATCGGCGTGTTCAATATGACCGACGACGGCGGCGGCGACGCCAAAGTGCTCTGCGTCATCGACGACAAGCGGTACGACCACATCCAGGAGATTTCCGACGTGGACGACTTCCTGATCAAGGAAATCGAGCACTTCTTCACACATTACAAGGACCTGGAGCCGGGCAAATGGGTCAAGGCCGAGGGCTGGGAGGACCGCGCAGCGGCCGAGGCCGAGCTCGAAGCCTCGATCAAGCGCTTCGTGCCGGGCGGTCACTGACGCCGGGCGCACACAGCGCACGTTTGCAGGCAGCAGGAACGACGGCGGCTCCCGGACCGGGAGCCGCGGCCGGTCCCCGATGAAGGGGCATCCCCGCGAGGAGTGGGTCCGCGGCTACGCCCCGTCATCAAGGATGCGAAGGGTATCCGCGGGATTTAGCGGCGGCCGTTTCCCTGAGAGCTACAGCAGACTCCGCAAAACGTGCGCGGCGCCGTCGTCGTACACCGACGCCGTCGTCTCGTTGGCGGCTGCGCGCACCGCGCCATTGGCCTGCCCCATGGCAACCCCCCGCGCGGCCCACGTCAACATCTCGATGTCATTGTTGCCGTCCCCCACCGCAACGGTGTGCGACGGCTGCACGCCCAGACGCGAGCGGAGCTTTTCCAGCGCCGTTGCCTTGCTGACCCCGGCCGCTGCGATGTCCAGCCACGCCGTCCAGCCCACCGAATAAGTGACGCCCTGCAGCCCGCAGGCCGTGATGGCGGCGGCGAACTCCGCCGTACTGCTCTCGGTGCTGTTCACCACCACGCGTACCGCTTCAAGGTCGAGCAGGTGCTGGAAATCGACGCCCTTAGCCTCGATGCCGAAACTGCGGTCCTGGAAGCGCTCGGTGGCGAGGAAATTGCCGTGCGAATCCTCCACCGCATAACGGGCCCCCGGCAAGCGCTCCTGCAGCGCGGTCAGGGCAAGGCGAGGGTCGAATGTTTCGCGCTCGATCACCTCATACCCCCATTCCAGGGACGGATCCAGCCGCACGGTCACGCCGCCGTTGCTGGCCACGCCGAAGCCGCGCTCCAGCCCGATCTGCTTCACGACGGGCAGCAGCGCGCCCAGCGAACGGCCGGTGGCGATGATGACCTGATGCCCGGCAGCCACGGTCTGGCGTGCGGCGGCGCGCACCGCATCGCTCATCATCCCGTCGTGGTCCACCAGGGTACCGTCCACATCCAGGGCGACCAGGTGGCTGGTGAGGTTGCGCCCGTTAGTGTTATCTGTGCTTTTAGTAATGTTGTCGCTTTCGTTGTACCTCTGGTCGTCGGTGCCAGAGACTACTGATGGAGTCAATATAGTCATCGTCCAAGTCAAGCAGATGAGAGCGGCCGCTGGCTAGGAAACAGATCACAGCACAGGGAAGACCTCAAGGCCGCCAAGGTATTTGCGCAGCGCCGCCGGGACATTGACAGAACCGTCCGGATTCTGGTGGTGTTCCAGAATCGCAACGATCCACCGCGTGGTCGCGAGCGTCCCATTGAGCGTAGCGACGGCGCGGGTCGCACCCTTGGTGTCCTTGCTTCCGCCCTGCTTCTGGGTACCTGCGGGTGCCGGCACGCGTTCGCGGATATTCAGTCTGCGCGCCTGATAGGTGGTGCAATTGGACGTCGAGGTGAGTTCGCGGTACGCATCCTGCGTCGGGATCCAGGCCTCGCAGTCGAATTTACGCGAGGCGGATTGACCCAGATCTCCCGCTGCCGTGTCGATGACCCGATACGGCAGCCCGACCTTTGCCAGCATTTGCTCCTCCCAGCCGAGCAGACGCTGATGCTCCGCGTCCGCCTCCTCCACCGTGGTGTAGGTAAACATTTCCACCTTGTTGAACTGATGGACGCGGATGATGCCCCTGGTATCCTTGCCGTGCGATCCGGCTTCCCGCCGGTAGCAGGACGACCAGCCCGCATAGCGCAGCGGGCCGCCGGACAGGTCCAGAATCTCGTCGCCGTGGTACCCGGCAAGGGCAACCTCCGAGGTGCCGACAAGATACAGGTCATCTTCGGCCAGCCGGTAAATTTCGGCGTCGTGCTTGACGTCGAATCCGGTGCCGGCCATGGTCTCCGGCCGCACCAGAGTCGGCGTGATCATCGGCGTGAACCCGGCATCGATGGCCTGGTCCATCGCCAACTGCAGCAACGCCAGCTCCAACCTGGCCCCAACGCCCCGGAGAAAGTAGAAACGCGAGCCGGAAACCTTCGCGCCGCGTTCCATGTCAATGGCGCCGATCAACTCGCCGATTTCCAGATGATCCTTGGGCTTAAATCCCTCGGCGGCGAAATCCCGCGGAGTTCCCACGGTGCGCAGCACCACGTAGTCGTCTTCCCCACCGGCCGGGACACCGGAGGAAACCAGATTTGCCATACTGCGCACCAGTTCATCAGCAGCAGCGGCAGCGGTATCGGCCTGCGCGGACGCGGCTTTCACCTGACCCGCCAGCTCCTTCACCTCCGCCAGCAACGTCTGCTTTTCGGCGCCCTGCGCCTGCGCCACCTTTTTCCCGAAGGCATTTTGCCGGGCCCGGAGCGCTTCGTAGCTGCTGATCGCGTTTTTGCGCGCCGAATCGGCCGCCATGACCGCGTCGATCACCGCGGAATCTGCACCGCGCGCCCGCTGGCTGGCTCGGTAGTTATCGGGATTTTCGCTGAGGTCTTTGACATCGATCACGCTCTAAGCGTATCCAACCGCACACCGAGGCAGGTGCAGGCCGCCCGGAGCACCTACCGCGCGCACAGTCGGCGCGCCGTGTGACCGGCCTGCCAACGGCTATTGTTAGAGGATTATGCCCACCTCGGTTCTGGTCCTCATCATAGTTTTAGCGTCCCTTGCCTTCCTGACCGCCAGTTGGTGGGGTGTGCGCAAACTGGCGCAAAAGCACACCCGTAGCGCAGTAGGAGACGTCCCGCACAAGGGGCAGACTGGCCAGCAGAAGGTGGCCGTGATCCTCAATCCGGTCAAGACCGGTGCGGCAGATGCCAAAACCTTCATCCTGCGCTCGGCTGCGCTGGCAGGCTGGAAGGAACCGATCTTCCTGGAAACCACTATGGAGGATCCAGGGTATTCACAGGCCCGCCGTGCTCTGGACTACGGGGCCGACGTCGTTGTCGTGTGCGGCGGAGACGGTACGGTGCGCGTGGTGGCGGAGGTCCTGCGGCACACGCAAGTACCGATGGGGGTAATTCCGCTCGGCACCGGCAATCTGCTGGCCAGGAACCTGGGCCTGCGCATTAACGATATTCACAGCGACGTGCAGACCGCGCTGTTCGGTCATCAGCGCCATATTGATACGGCCACGATGGCCATGGAAAACTCCGTAACGGGAGCCAGCTCCAAGCACGCATTCCTCGTCATCGGAGGTCTGGGCATGGATGCCGAAGTGCTCGGTGATACCAGCAGCCGGCTCAAGAGTTCGATGGGCTGGCTGGCCTACAGCGAGGCAGGCATGCGTCACCTGCCCGGTCGGCGGAAGAAAATCAGCATCGCCATGGATGGCCAGGATCCGCAGCAGCGCAAGGTACGGACGGTGCTCTTTGCCAACTGCGGTCTACTCCCGGGAGGCATTGACTTCGTCCCCGATGCGCTGCTCGATGACGGCGTCCTGGACGTTGTGGTGGCAAGCCCCCGCAGCGCTCTGGGCTGGGCCGCGATGGCGGCGAAAATTGTACTCCAGCACAAGGGCCGGCTGCCGGTGATCGATTATTACCGGGCGAAAACAATCACCATCCGCACCGCCGTTCCGGAGGAAACCCAGCTCGACGGCGACATCTTCGGCAAAGCAACGAAGGTGACCGTCGCCGTCGAGCCCAAGGCACTGCTGGTAAGGGTTACGCCGCAATAACGGATCCGCTAGATGACCGGCGGGGCAGCTTCCCTACCGACGTCGCCGGCGGACTGCTCTCGGTGGCCCTGTTCGGTGATCAGCTCTTCTTCCTCGCTGAAGCGCAGTTCATTGGCGTCATCCCCGGCATCGCCCACCGAGTCGTCACGCTCATATTTGGCACCGGGATTGGTGATGGTGCCATCGTCATTGCTGTCCTTGCCGGTGTGAACGTTTTCGCTCATTGGGTCCGCCTTATCTGTCGGTGCACTCCCCGCGCACGCCCCGCGATGGGGTTCACCCAGCTTACTTTCATTGTCGGGGCTTTCAATGTCGGAGCTGTCAATGTCGGCGGCAGTGCCGCTGCTAGAGCACTCGCGGGGGCTGCGAATTTTCCGACACCATCGGGCGTTCGGCATCGGCCCACGCGCCCATGCCACCGGCAACGTTCGCCGCCGAATAGCCGTTCTCCGTCAACCAAGTAGTGGCGCGGAGCGAGCGGCCGCCGGTGCGGCAGATGATCTGGAGGTCCTCGTCCGGATCCAGCTCGTCCAATCGCGCCGGAATCTGCTCCAGGGGAATGTGCAGCGCCCCGGCTATGTGCCCCGCCTCCCACTCGTAGTCCTCGCGGACATCAAGAATTCGGGAATTCCCATCCAGCGCTGTCACATCAGTCGTCAGAATGTCAGCCATTGTGCTCTCCTTTTCCATTAGCGGGTTCATTCGCGTGCGTTTCTTACAACGCGGCTTTTGCTTCAGTTTATCGCCGTAGTTCACTCCGGGCGGGAGTGAAACGGGTGTGCCCCGTGGACGACTCTCTTTCGGGGCCGGTGGAGGCTACCTGGGACACCCCTAACCGGAACTGCAGGTCACAGGGCTCGACGCTTCGGTCGCCCTGATGTAGCTTGCAGGGATGGGGATAAAGCGCAGGAGGAATTCGGCAGGCGTAGTTCGATGCCCGGCCCCGCCGCGCAGAAGGCCTCCGACATTGAACCGGTGTCAGCCGAACCCGTCCAGATCTTCAACTGTTCCCATCCGACATGGTCGGGTGCGAACCTCACAGATCTAACGAGTGGCCCAACAGCGCCGGATCTGATGGCCATTGTCATGGATGAAGAAGTACTGCCCTGGAGGGACGGGGCCAAGTATCAAGACCTCCATTTCCAGAAAGTCTGGATTGCCCTCAAAACGGAAACCGGGATGACCATCAACGTGCCGCCGGCAATGCAGGACAGTATGAGGATCGGTTGGTCGAACGACGGCTACCGATTGGCCACAGAATTGAAAGTGCCCGGCTGCGAATCAAATCCGGCCGGCGCACAGTGGGTTGCTTATCCGGGCGGTTTCTGGCTCAAAGAGGCCAGCTGCGTGCCGCTTACGATCACAACAAGCACGGCGACGCAGACAATTCATGTGCCAATCGGTAAGAGCTGCACCTAGCCCGGCGACACGAAATGAATTACTTCCCCTCACGGCCGTGGTATTGGGTGTAGCGAAAGGCTACGCTCTAATTAGGAAGACGATACCAACCCGCATTGATGGAGAACTTTTCGCAGCCGCGAAGGTCGCCGGCGGGATTCAAAGCCGCAGTGCTGCGCAGCAGTTGGATTGTTGAGTTCGCATTGGCCGGGAACTGGAAGCGTCGCCGGTGATCGCTCGCGCAGCGATCGAGAAAGTTTTGACCGGACAGGCGTCCTATGACAATCTTCCTGACACCGCGCAGGCCGTGGTTCGGGTGGCCTGGGACGAGCCGATCCCGGCAAGGAGTGCCGGACTGGCTTTCGAAGACAGCCTGCAGGTTGCCGATCGGCCCTGGGCAGAAGCGGATACTGCAGCCACGCCGTTATTCGCACCCCCGCGCCAATCCAGCGCGTGGAGTTTGAGGACCACGGGTCGGGGTGCTGCTTCACGGGACGAAAGTGAGCCCCGCGACGTACGATCTCTTGGTGCCCGGACACCGTTCAGACTTTGGCGGGGGAAGAACCGCGAAGCACGTCTGCGTGACGGATATGTAGTTTCCCGGTAACCGGACCCGGTTCTATCCCACCCGTGAGCCGGTGAAGGTCGTCGGAGAGCTTGCCCGGGCCTCGCAGTCCTCTACGACTGACCAAAACTGGACGCGGTGCGGACGCAAAATGCGGGAGACCGTGCAGAGGACTCGCGGGCAACTAACAGTTTATGCAGTCTGAAAAGAACGGGAAAGTGACCAGGAACGTCCGGGGTGCCAAAATAGAACGAATGAGCACAACACAAACTTCCGCCGGAGCGCCACAACCATCCGTGGATAAGTCATTCTTCGGTCAACCCAAGATGCTTCTGAACCTGTTCAGCGTTGAACTCTGGGAACGGTTCTCGTTTTACGGCATGCAGGGCATTCTTGCCTATTACATGTACTACACCGTCGCCCAGGGCGGCCTGGGGATCGACGAAACCGTTGCAGTCGGACTCGTCGGAGCATACGGCGGCGGTGTCTACCTGTCCACCATTCTTGGTGCCTGGCTGGCCGACCGCCTCTTGGGCCCGGAACGGGTGCTGTTCTACAGCGCCATCGTGATTATGGCCGGGCACATATCACTGGCGCTGCTTCCCGGCGCCGGCGGCCTGAGCGCGGGACTGATCATGATCGCCATCGGCTCCGGTGGGCTCAAGGCGAACGCCACGTCCCTGGTTGGTTCGCTGTATGGGGAGAAGGATGATCGGCGCGATGCCGGATTCTCCATCTTCTACATGGGTATCAACATCGGTGGCCTGATTGGCCCGCTGTTGACAGGCCTGCTGCAGGCCACGCTCGGGTTCCACTACGGCTTCGGTGCCGCCGCCGTAGGTATGGCAATCGGTTTGACGCAATACGGGCTGACGCGCAGGAATCTCCCCAAAGAAGCCCACATGGTGGCCAATCCGCTGCCGCGCAGCCGCTACGCGCTGATGATCGGCATTGGTGCCGCCGTCGTAGTCGTTGTGATCCTTGCGGTGCTGACCGGGCTGATGACCGCCGAGAACCTCAAGTGGGTCGTCGTCGGCATCGTTGTGCTCGCGACGATAGCGTATTTCATCGTCATTCTGTCCAGCAGGAAAGTCGACGCCCGAGAGCGGAGCAGAGTCTACTCATTCATTCCCCTGTTCATTGCCAGCGCCGCCTTCTGGTCCCTGTTCCAGCAACAGTTCACCGTGGTGGCCCTCTATGCAGATAAGCGGCTGGACCGGAACCTGTTCGGCTGGGAAATGCCGGCCAGCTGGGCCGCCTCCATCAACCCAGTGTTCATCATTATCTTCGCCGGCGTCTTTGCGGCACTGTGGACCAAGCTCGGTTCCCGGCAGTGGACCACGCCGATCAAGTTTGCGGCAGCGCTGGTGGTCATGGGTCTGGCCTACCTCAGTTTCATCCCCGTGGCGGGCGTGGCCTCGGTGCCGTTGCTGGCCCTGGTATGGATTCTGCTGCTGTTCACCATCGCCGAGCTGCTGCTCTCCCCCGTGGGGCTCTCCCTGGCCACCAAGCTGGCGCCTAAGGCGTTCCGTACACAGATGGTCGCGCTGTTCTTCCTCTCCGTGTCACTGGGGACAGCGCTCTCCGGGGTGTTTGCCGGTTACTACCAGGAGGACAATGAAACGCCTTACTTTGCCGTGATCGGCGTTACCGCGGTGGTGCTGGGCGCAGTGTTGGCGCTGGCCACCAAGCCGATCAAGAAGCTGATGGCCGGGGTGCACTGACCGGGATTCCGGACGGCGCTACGGATAGCTGGAAGTGTTGGCCGCGTTAATAATGACGACGATCAGAAAGACCCAGAAAGCGCCGTATCCGAGCAGCGTCAGATAGCCAAGGATCACACCGGCAATCGCGAAGCCCTTTCCCTGCGGATGCTCCTTTTTCAAACCCAAGTGCCCCGTGACGATCGCGGCGATCTGGGGAAGGATAAACAAGCCAAATCCGATGAATGAGGCAATGCCCAGAATCATGCTGGTCAGGCTGAGAACCTTCGACGGTGGCGCGGCGTAATAGCCCAGCTGGCCGTACGGCGCGGGTGTCCCGTAGGGATTGGGCTGACCATACGGCGCGGGCGCCCCGTACGGATGGGGCCGGCCGTAGGGCGCCGGCGGCCCGTACGGCTGATCCGGCTGCGGGCCGGACGGTTCTGGCTGGTTCGTCACGGGTCTCTCCTGCGGTTCTGAGGTCGGGTATCTTCCGTCGTCATCATCGTAGGGCAGTTCGGTTCCGGCGGGTCGTACCGCGATGAGCCGGATATCTGCCGCGCGGTGCCAATCACGGCTTCATTCTGGCATGCTGGAACCATGTCTAGCCGCGCGGGCACTGTAGCCCTTCCTTCGGACCTTGTTGACCTCACCGCCCTTCTGGACGCCTATTACGATGTCGCACCGGATCTAACCGATCCCGGTCAACGTGTTGTCTTCGGTACCTCCGGCCACCGGGGGTCCAGCCTGCGGGCCTCGTTTAACGACGCGCATATCGCTGCCATTACCGCAGCGATCATTGAATACCGGGCCGGCCAGGGCATCACCGGTCCGCTGTTCCTGGGGAAGGACACCCACGCGCTCAGTGAGCCGGCGCAAAACACCGCGTTGGAGGTGCTGGCAGGATACGGCGTACAGGTGCTCGTCGATGCCCGGCACGGCTACACACCCACTCCCGCCGTCTCGCACGCCATCCTGACGTACAACCGCGGCCGTGGCCACGGCGACGGGCAGGCCGATGGAATCGTGGTGACTCCGTCGCATAATCCGCCGGGAGACGGCGGATTTAAGTACAACCCTCCGCACGGGGGGCCGGCAGACTCGGACGCGACCGGCTGGATCGCGAACCGTGCCAACGAGTTGCTGGAAAATGGCCTGCACGGAATTCGCCGTACCCCCCTCGCCGACGCACTGACCGCGGAAACAACGGGAAAGTTCGATTTCCTCAGCAGCTATGTTGATGACCTGCCGTCGATTCTCGATCTCGATGCCATCCGGAACGCCGGGGTACGGATCGGCGCCGATCCGATGGGCGGGGCATCGGTGGATTATTGGGGGGAGATCGGCGAACGCCACAATCTCAATCTCACGGTGGTGAACCCGACCATCGATCCGCAGTGGGCGTTCATGACGCTGGACTGGGACGAGAAAATCCGGATGGATTGCTCCTCGCCGTTTGCCATGGCGTCCCTGATCAAGGCCATCGTGCCCGACGGCGGTGCATCCGGTGCCCAGGCCAGGTTCGACATTGCTACCGGCAACGATGCCGATGCCGATCGGCATGGAATTGTCACCCCTGATGCCGGCCTGATGAACCCGAACCATTACCTCGCCGTTGCGATCCAATACCTGTACACCCACCGCACCCAATGGCCAGCAACGGCAAGTGTAGGCAAGACCCTGGTTTCGTCGTCGATCATTGACAAGGTCGCGGCGGATCTGGGCCGCGAGCTGATGGAAGTACCCGTTGGATTCAAGTGGTTTGTGCCCGGGCTGCTCTCCGGGGAAGGCGTTTTCGGCGGGGAAGAATCCGCGGGTGCGTCGTTCGTGAAGAAGGACGGTTCCGTCTGGACCACGGACAAGGACGGCATCCTGCTGGCCCTGCTGGCCTCGGAAATAACCGCCGTTACGGGGAAAACTCCTTCGCAGCACTACGGCGACCTGACCGCCCGCTTTGGTTCGCCGTCGTACGCGCGCATTGATGCCGCGGCCAGCCGGGAGCAGAAGGCGAAGTTGGCCAGGCTCTCCGCGGCGGATGTGACCGCTACCACCCTCGCCGGAGAGGAAATCACCGCGAAGCTCACCGAAGCCCCCGGAAACGGCGCGCCCATCGGGGGGCTGAAGGTCACCACGGACAATGCCTGGTTCGCCGCCCGGCCCTCCGGCACCGAGGATGTCTACAAGATTTATGCCGAGTCCTTCAAGGGCGATGAGCACCTCAAGCAGGTGCAGGCGGAGGCCAAGGCACTGGTCGACGGCGTCATCGCCTGACCGGCACAGGTCCCCCGGGTCCATCCCGCGTACCAAGCTGTGCACGGATTCCGACTAGCCATGGACACCGTGTTCATGCAGGCTGTGACCGGCAGGCTCGAGCTGGAAGGTGGAGTGCTCCACGCTGATCTTGAAGTGCCCCGCCACGCACTGCTGCAGCTGATCCAACATCTGCGGTGCGTGCCCGTCGTGGAAGCAGCCGTCATCCACCACCACATGGGCCGTGAGCACCGGCAGCCCACTGGCGATCTGGGTGGCGTGCAGATCGTGCACCGCGATCACGTGCGGAACCTCCAGAATGTGCTGCCGCACGCTGGCCAGGTCCAGGCCCGACGGCGTCGATTCCAGTAGGACGCTGATCGTCTCCAGCAGCAGCTTGACGGTCCGCGGCAGGATGAGCACGCCGATGAGCATGGCAACGACGGCGTCCGCCTGCAGCCAGCCGGTCAGTCCAATCACCAGGGCCGCCACGATGACGGCAACCGAGCCGAGTGCGTCGTTGACCACCTCAAGGAAGGCGGCACGCATATTGAAATTCCGGTCCCGCCCGCCTGCCAGCACCAGCAGCGAGATGATGTTTCCAGCCAGCCCGATGGCCCCAAAGACGGCCATCTCGGTGGAGGCGATCGGGGTCGGATTGATCAGCCGCGCTATTCCTTCCACCAGGACCACCAGGCCGACGGCGAGCAGCACCGCCGCCTGCGCAGTCGCCGCGAGCACCTCGGCACGGGCAAAGCCCCAAGTTCTGCGGTCAGAGGCCGGCCGGGCCGTCAAGCGGGCGGCCAGTAGCGCCATCCCCAGCCCGGCAGCATCCGTCAGGACGTGCGCGGAGTCAAAGAGCAGCGCCAGTGAGCCGGTCAGCCAGGCGCCGACCAATTGGAGGAAAAAGACCAGCACCGTGATCCCCAGGGCCACGGCCAGCCGGCCCTGGTGCGAGCCGGCTGCGCCATGTGAATGCCCATGGCCCTGCGGATGCTCGTGTCCTGACATGTTCCAATCCTACGGGCGGTCCACTCAGGTCGCGGCGGCTGCCAGGGCATCCCAGGCGAAGGAAGCCAGCCAATGAGAGGAGACATACTCCTCCGTCATCACGGCGGGCAAACCTGCAGCCAGCAGAGACTCCGCTCCTCGGCGGAGAACCGGGATCAGATCTGCCGCCGTTCCCGCGGCCGTTCCGGCCGCCGGTTCAGCTGCGCTGCGCCCCGGTGCTGTGCTGATCCCCGGTGCGGTGCTGATCCCCAGTGCGGTGCTGATCCGCAGCAGTTGTCCGGACCGGGAGAGATTGAGCCCGTCCAGGTGTGCCATTTGCGGGTCAGAGGGTTCCGTCACGATGGTCGGGGTCAGGATGGGAGCCGAATCGCCCAGGTCCGGCAGGAAGCTGCTGAACCAGGTCCGGAACTCCTCGGCGGGCAGCACCCTGGCCATCAGATCCGCCTCCGCCAGCCCGGCGGAGAGGAAGTCCTGGCCGCTCAGTTCCCATTCCTGCGCTGCAGATGGTAGGGATATTTCTGCAGCAGGTTGGCCTGCACAATGCCGGCGTAGACCGGCGCCAGCTGATCCTTCAGGGCCTGAACTGCGGAGTCGGTGAAATCCATTGCTGCCTATCGTAAGAAGCCGAAGAAGAACATCATCAGGATATTGGCCGGCGGCATCAGTCGGGCCTTCCTGGAGCGCTACATCACGCGCAACTCTCAGATAGCCGACGCAATTCAGACCGGTTCCTCCGGAACGTGCCGCGGCAATGATGCGCCAGTACGTCGTTGAGCGCAGGGCTCAGTTGGCGCTCCCGTTGAGCTCGTAAAACAGCGCCCGCCGGTGCAGGTATCCTTAGCTTCGGTCAGCGGCAGGTCTGATCACTGGCGCAGGGAGAAACCACAAATGAACACCCTCGGTACCACATGGGCGGTCCATGGTGACGGCAAGACCATCAAGCCCGGAGACGTCGTCGCCCCGCACGAGAGACTGAGCTGGCCACGGACCATCGGGATTGGACTCCAGCACGTCGTCGCCATGTTTGGCTCAACTTTTCTGGTGCCAATCCTCACCGGCATGCCCCCAGCCACCACACTTTTCTTCTCCGGCGTTGGCACAGTCCTGTTCCTGATCATTACCGCCGGCCGGATTCCCAGCTATTTGGGGTCCAGCTTTGCGTTCATTGCCCCCATCACCGCGGCCCAGAGCGAGTTCGGCATCGGCGGGGCGTTGGGCGGGGTGGTCATGGCCGGCGTGGTCCTGGCGGCGATCGGCGTGCTGGTGCAGCGTTTCGGGGCGACCTGGATCAACCTTGTCATGCCGCCGGCCGTGACCGGGACAATTGTGGCCCTGATCGGGCTGAACCTGGCGCCGGCGGCCAAGGGAAATTTCGACAAAGCGCCCGTCACTGCGCTGATTACGCTGGCGGTTATTTTGCTGGTCAGCGTGCTGTTCCGCGGGATTCTGGGCCGGCTGTCCATCCTGGTCGGTGTGCTGGTCGGCTACGTTGCCGCGGTATTGCGCGGGGAAGTGGATTTTGGCAGCATCAATACCGCCTCGTGGATCGGCCTGCCGCCCTTTCACCTGCCGGAGTTCCATTTTGCCGTCGTCGGCCTCTTCGTCCCGGTGGTTCTGGTGCTGGTTGCGGAGAACATCGGCCATGTGAAATCCGTGGCCCTGATGACAGGGAAGAACCTGGATCCGCTGGCCGGACGCGCCCTGATCGCTGACGGCGTGGCCACCACCCTTGCCGGCCTGGGCGGAGGGTCCGGCACCACCACCTACGCCGAAAACATCGGCGTGATGGCCGCGACAAGGGTCTACTCCACCGCCGCCTACTGGGTGGCAGCATTCGCCGCCTTGCTGCTGAGCTTTTGCCCGAAATTCGGCGCCGCCATTGCCACAGTGCCCCCGGGAGTGCTCGGCGGGGCGGCCACCATGTTGTACGGCATGATCGGCGTGCTGGGTGTGCGGATCTGGGTGCAGAATAAGGTCAACTTCTCCAACCCGATTAACCTGACCACGGCCGCCGTCGCGCTGGTGGTGGGCATTGCGGACTACACCTGGAGCATTGGGGACCTGCAGTTCGCCGGCATTGCCCTGGGCACGGCCGCGGCCTTGGTAATTTACCACGGCATGAGCGCGCTGGCCCGCTGGCGCGGAACGGCGCCGGATCCGCGCGAACCGGAAACCGGTGCCCCGGACGCGCTGGGCCCGGACTCCCGCGGCGCGGAAATCTAGCCCAACTAGGTAGCAGCAAAGGCAGCCATTGAGCGATTTGGGTGCATCTGCTGCTACCTAGTTGGGTCAGACGCCGTTCAGCGCTTCGGCGGTGGCCAGTGCGACATACCGGGCCGCGTGCAGCTGTGCTTCCTCGCCGGAGCGCGCCACCTCCGCAGCACTTGCCGCCGCTACCACTCCGTGTTCGGCCAATTGCGCCGGTGTAACTTCGATACGACCGGCCACAACGACGACGGGCAGCCCGCGCGCGTTGGCCGCATCGGCCACGCCAATCGGGGCCTTGCCGGAGAGCGACTGCATATCCAGCGATCCTTCGCCGGTGATCACCAGGTCGGCCTCCGCCAGCGCGCCGTCCAGTGAAGTCAGCTCGGCCACCAACGCGAAACCCCGCTCAATGTCTGCCCGTGCATAGGCCAGGAACGACGACGGGAAGCCGCCGGCCGCGCCGGCTCCCGGCACGTCGATATCCGTACCCGTGGCAGATCGAACCACGGAGGCCAGGTTCCGCAGCCCCGCGTCCAGCAGTTCCACGGCCTGAGGATCGGCGCCTTTCTGCGGGGCGAACACCTGCGCGGCACCGTTCGGGCCATAGAGCACGTTGTCCACGTCCACGGCCAGTCGGATCCGGGCCGTGGCCAGCCGCGGGTCCAGCCCCGTCGCATCAATGGTGGCAACGTCAGCGAGCGATCCTCCGCCGAGCGGCACCAGGTTTCCGCGGGCGTCCAGCAGCTGCAGTCCCAGCGCCCGCAGCGCCCCGGTGCCGGCATCGGTCATCGCCGAACCGCCAAGACCGAGGATGATCTCCGTGGCACCGGCATCGAGCGCCGCGGCAATCAGCTGTCCACAGCCATAGGAGTGGGCGCGCAGGGCGTTCTCCCGTGTCGGTTCGCAGAGCAGATAGCCGCTGGCCTGCGCGGTCTCGATGACCGCCGTCGTCCCTTTGATGGCCCAGGCCGCACCAACAGGTTTGAGGATCGGGCCCACCACGGCATTGAGTCTCTCCTCATACCCGGCGGCGAGCGCGGCGTCCAAGGTTCCTTCGCCGCCGTCGGCCATCGGGAGTGTGGTCACCGTCGCTTCGGGATAGACGCGCAGCGCCCCCTCCGCCATGGCCGCGGCCGCCTCGGCAGCCGTCAGAGTGCCCTTGAATTTATCCGGTGCTATCAGAATCCGCATGGCTCCATCCTGCCAGCTAGCCGCCTGCTCCCCGAACGCGCGACCGGCCGGTCGGGGAGCCAACGGACAGGTCCGCGGCACCGCTCACGCCCAATAGCCCCGTTCTTGCATCACGCAGGCCAGCAGGTCTGCCCGGTCCGTCATGATGCCGTCCACGCCGAGTTCAAACAGCGCATGCATCTGCGCCGGGTCATTGATGGTCCAGACGTGCAGCTTAAGCCCCAGGGCGTGGGCCCTGGCCACGGAATTGCCCGTGACCACGCGGATACCGCGATAGCGCACCGGCACCTGGATGCAGTCCACATCCCGCAGGATGCGCCGCAGCAGCGGATGCGGCAGCCATGGTCCGAGAAAAACGAACGCCGCAAGCAGGCTCCTGCCTGCGGAACTGGCCACCGGGCGGGAGAGCCGTTTGAGCACAGCGCGCCGGCGCCGGTCGGAGAACGAGGCCACGCAGACTCTCTCATGCAGGCCGAATTCCTCGATCGCCGCGGCCAGCGCCGAGACGGACCCCGCGTCTTTGACATCCAGATTCATCCGGATGCCGGGAAGGGCCGCCACCAGCTCGGCAAAGGTAGGAATGGCCTCGGTGCCGCCGATCCGCGCCCGCGACACCTGCTCCGCCGTCAGCGCGCTGATTTCGCCCGCCCCATCGGTGACGCGCGCCAAAGTGGAGTCGTGGAAAACCAGCAGCACGCCGTCCGCCGTGGTGTGCACATCCGTCTCCACGTAACTAAAGCCAAGCTCGACGGCGGCGCGGAAGGCCGGGAGCGAATTCTCCAGACCGCGCCGGGAAAAGCCGCGGTGCGCGAAGGCCACGGGGACGTCGGATGCCAGAAAGGGTTTGCTCACGGCCTCACGCCTTCGTCAGCCCCGCGAGCCGTGCCTCCAGAACCTGCGCTACGCCGTCGTCGGAAAAATCAGGGGCGTGCAGCGCCGTGGCTGCCCGCGCACGCTCGTGCCCACTGGCCATCGCATAGCCGGCGCCGGCCCAGCGCAACATTTCAATGTCGTTGGGCATGTCCCCGAACGCCACCACGTCACGCGCCTCAATGCCGCGGGACGCAGCGTATTCCGCCAGCGTCACCGCCTTATTAATGCCGTGCGGCCCCATCTCCAGCATGGCGGTGGCTGCGGCCGAATGTGTCACGGCCAGCAGCCGGTCCACCGAAGGACGGACCCGGGCCAGGAAGGCGTCCGCGCTGCTGTCCCGGGTAACGGCGAGGAATTTAACCACTGCGGATTCGGCGGTGACGGTTTCCTGCAGCGGGGCCGGGGTTACCTGGGCCAGCAGGTCCATAGTTCCGGGCTCCAGGAAACCCGGTTCCAGCTGGAACCCTTCCAGCGTCTCCACCGCGAAGGCCGAATCCGGGACCAGATCCTTGATGATCTCCCGGGCCCGCAGTATCGACGCCAGCGGCAGCAGGTGGGACGAGGTCACCCGTTCGCTGACCAGATCATAGACAACCGCCCCATTGGAGCAAATGACCGTTCCGGTATGGCCGATCTGCTCGCGCAATGGGTCCAGCCAACGCGGCGGGCGTCCGGTGACGAAGACGATTTCCACCCCGGCGTCCTCGGCGGCCCGGAATGCCCGGATGGTACGGAGACTGATTTTCCCGTCATGACCGAGGATCGTTCCATCGATGTCGCTGGCAATTAACCGCATGCTCAAAGGTTATCGGATGACCTGCCGGGGGATCAGCGGCACGGACGAACCGGTCAGGCGCTGCGCTCAGCCCGCTGCTGCAATAAGTCCCCGGCAGCGCCGCTCAAGGTAGCGCACCGCCTGGTACAGCTGGGAAAACGCCGCATTCGTGGTCTGCCCGTGAAAGTACCTGTAGTAGATCTGCTGCGCGATCACCGCCAGCCGAAAAAGGCCAAACATCTCATAAAAAATCCAATCCGCGTCCGGCGCCGACAGCCCCGTTCGCGCCGCGTAATACTCCACCACCTCGGCCCGCGTCAGCATGCCCGGCAGATGCGTGGGCTGGCGGCGCAGGCTCTGGACGACCTCGTCGTCGTCGGCCTGGACCCAATAGGCCAGCGCTCCCCCGAGATCCATCAGCGGGTCGCCAAGCGTGGCCATCTCCCAGTCCAGGATGCCCACCACCGCCGGCTGCGCCTGCCTCCCCGCCTGCCCCTGCCCTTGCGGCCACGGCGCCGATAGAACGATATTATCCAGCCGAAAGTCATTATGAATCACGCAGTTGCCCGAGTCTGCCGGCTGCCGTGCGTCCAGCCAGGCCATCACCGGCTCAAATCCGCCAACGTCCTCGGTCTTCGCCGCGACATACCGCCGGGACCAGCCCTGAACCTGGCGTGCCACATAACCATCGCCGCGTCCAAGAGCAGCCAACCCCGCGGCGTGCGGATCCACTGCGTGCAGTTCGAGCAGCCGGTCCAGTACATCCGTGCACAGCCGCCGCGCCTGATCCGGTCCGAGCACCACGCCCACCGGAAGATCCCGGCGTAGAACGGTGCCCTCCAGCCGCTCCATCAGATAGAAATCCGATCCGATTACGGCCGGATCGCCGCAAAACGCGATCATCTCAGGCACATAGTCAAACACCGGCTTGAGCTGGCGCTGGATGGTGAATTCACGCCTCATGTCGTGCGCGCTGCGGGCCTTGCTGCCGGCCGGGGGGCGCCGCAGAATCAGCTCCCGCTGCGGGTAACTCAGCAGATACGTCAGGTTCGAGGCCCCACCGGCAAACTGCCGTACCTCGGGAAGGCCCGCCAACCCCTGCAGGTCAGGCCCGCGCTGGCTTGCCTGCTGCGCGCCGGCCTGGCGCTCCAACCATCGGGCGACGGCGGCGACGTCGAAGGCGTCTTCGGCCCGTACGACGCCGGCGCCCTCGGGCTCACTCATCCGCTGTTTTTGGCCGGTATTTACGCAGCTCATAACCGGCGACGACCCCGCGGTGC
Source organism: Actinomycetales bacterium (assembly GCA_038242035.1). Lineage (GTDB taxonomy): Bacteria > Actinomycetota > Actinomycetes > Actinomycetales > Micrococcaceae > Arthrobacter_M. The sequence goes on along the minus strand of JBBSSN010000005.1, from coordinate 328 downwards.
ACCTCATCGGGACCGTCGGCCAACCGCAGGGCACGCGCGTGGGTCCAGGCCGCCGCAAGTGGGAAATCATCGGACAAGCCGGCCGCGCCGTGCAGCTGGATGGCCATGTCAATCACTTTTTGCGCCATGGTCGGCACCACTGCCTTAATCTGGCTGACCTCCGCGACGGCGCCGTCAGGGCCCTGCGTGTCCAGCAGCCACGCCGCGTGCAGCACCAGCAGCCGAGTCTGGTCGATTGCCATTCGGGCTTCGGCAATGCGCTCCCGGTTTCCGCCCAGGTCCGCCAGCGGCTTGCCGAACGCCGTTCGGCTCAGGGCCCGCCGGCAGC
>JBBSSN010000004.1:0-31787 GCA_038242035.1 Actinomycetales bacterium | reverse complement strand
ACCCAGGTGCTCCCGCCGGTGCTGAGCTGGCACTACATCCGCAATTCCGGGGCGGCCTTCTCCATCGGTGAGAACGTCACCTGGCTCTTCACCATCGTTATGGCGGCGGTGGCTATCGGCATTGTGGTGCAGGCACGGAAGCTGGGCTCCGTCTGGTGGTCCGTCGCCATGGGCATGCTGCTCGGCGGCGCGCTGGGGAACCTAACCGACCGCTTGTTCCGCGAGCCGTCCTTTGGCATGGGACATGTGGTCGATTTCATCGCCCTGCCCAATTTCGCCATCTTCAACGTCGCCGATTCCGCTGTTGTCGGTTCGGTGATCCTGATCTGCATTCTGACGCTGAGGGGGATCCCGTTCGGCGGCAAAGTACCGCCGGCCGATGCCGCAACGGTGGATTCCGCAGGTGCCGGGCACCCCGATGTCTGAGCAGGTGCACGTACCGGTGGATCTGGCCGGGGAACGAGTCGACTCCGCGCTGGCCCACCTGATGGGGATGTCCCGGTCGTCAGCGGCGCTGCTTTGTTCGGAGGGGAACGTTCGGCTGAATGGATCTGCCTTGGGCAAGGCGGACAAACTCCGCGCCGGTGCGCTGCTGGACGTGACTATCCCGGTTCGTCGTGACCCGCTGGCCGTCGTCGTCGAGCCTGTGGAGGACCTGAAGATCCTGCTCGACGACGAGTCTTTCGTTGTCATCGATAAGCCCGTCGGCGTCGCTGCCCACCCTTCACCGGGATGGGTGGGACCGACGGTCGTCGGAGCGCTGGCCGCCGCCGGCTACCGCATCTCCACCTCGGGTGCGCAGGAGCGGGCCGGCATTGTGCACCGGCTCGACGTCGGCACATCCGGAGCGATGGTGGTAGCCAAGACCGAGGCGGCGTACACGGTGCTTAAACGGGCCTTCAAGGAGCGAACGGTGGACAAGGTCTATCACGCCGTAGTGCAGGGCCTGCCCGACCCGCTTCGTGGGACCATCGACGCACCTATCGGACGGCATCCAGGCCATGACTGGCGATTCGCGGTGATTGAAGACGGCCGTCCCTCGATCACGCACTATGAAGTGCTGGAGGCGTTTGGCCGGGCCGCTTTGCTGGAGGTCCACCTCGAAACCGGCCGGACGCACCAAATCAGAGTGCATTTTTCCGCCCTGCGCCATCCTTGTGCGGGGGATCTGACGTATGGAGCGGACCCGAAATTTGCGGCCGAGCTGGGGCTGACGCGGCAATGGCTGCACGCCCGCCGGCTGGGCTTTAGCCATCCACGAACGGGTGATTGGGTTGAGGTTGTCAGCGAGTACCCGGAGGACCTTTCCTATGCCCTGAGCGCGCTGCAGTCGGGCCTGCACTAGGTTTTTCTTTTTCTCCCTGACGCGTTCCGGCACGGCACGTGGTCCGGGATTCACGGCCACCACGGCCTAGAATGTACGGGTGGCTAGCTCCGATTCCTTTGTTCATCTGCACAATCACACCGAGTACTCGATGCTGGACGGTGCCGCCCGGCTGACCGACCTGTTCAGTCATGCAGAAGAACTCGGCATGAATGCCCTCGCGACCACGGACCACGGCTTCGTCTTCGGTGCCTTCGACTTCTGGGCCAAGGCGAAGGCCGCCGGCATCAAGCCCATCATCGGCGTCGAAGCGTATCTGACACCCGGCACGGCCCGTCAGGACCGCACTCGCGTCCAGTGGGGCGGGGGCGGGCGCGACGACGTCTCCGGAGCCGGAGCCTACACGCACCTGACGATGTGGTCCGAAAGCACCGAGGGCATGCACAACCTCTTTAGGATGTCCTCGAAGGCCTCGCTGGAAGGGTATCTGTACAAGCCGCGGATGGACAGGGACCTGCTCCAGACCTACGGTAAAGGACTCATTGCCAGCACCGGCTGCCCATCGGGGGAGGTGCAGACCAAGCTGCGGCTGGGAATGTACAAGGAAGCCGTTCAGGCCGCCTCCGACTTCCGGGACATCTTCGGCAAGGACAACTATTTCTGTGAGCTGATGGACCATGGGCTGGACATCGAACGCAATGTCTCCTCGGATCTGCACAAGCTCGCCAAGGAACTGGGTCTTCCCCTGCTGGCGACCAATGATCTGCACTACACACATCCGGGAGACGCGGCCTCGCATGCGGCACTGCTCTGTGTGCAGTCCGGTTCCACCATGGCCGATCCCAAACGCTTCAAGTTTGATGCGGACGAGTTCTACCTGAAATCACCGCAGGAAATGCGGCTGCTCTTCCGGGACTATCCCGAGGCCTGCGATAACACGCTGCTGATAGCCGAGCGCTGCAGCGTTGATTTCAATACCAGCGCCAGCTACATGCCGGTGTTCCCCGTGCCGGAGGGCGAGGATGAGCATTCCTGGTTCATCAAAGAGGTGGAAACGGGACTGCACTACCGCTACCCGGCCGGAATTCCCGACGAGGTCCGTAAGCAGGCCGAGTTTGAGGTCGGCGTCATCACCCAGATGGGCTTTCCGGGGTACTTCCTGGTGGTGGCGGACTTTATCAACTGGGCCAAGAACAACGGCATCAGGGTGGGGCCAGGACGTGGCTCCGGTGCCGGTTCCATGGTGGCCTACGCCATGCGCATCACGGACCTGGATCCGCTGCGGCACGGACTGATCTTTGAGCGCTTCCTGAACCCGGAGCGTGTGTCCATGCCCGACTTCGATGTGGACTTCGATGATCGGCGCCGTTCCGAGGTGATCCGCTACGTCACAGAGAAATACGGCGACGAGCGGGTGGCCATGATCGTCACCTACGGCACCATCAAAGCCAAGCAGGCGCTGAAGGACTCGTCCCGGGTGCAGGGCTATCCGTTCTCCACGGGCGAGCGCCTGACTAAGGCGATGCCGCCGGACGTCATGGGCAAGGGCATGCTGCTGACCGAGGTGCACAATAAGGAGGCAAAGCGATACTCGGAGGCCGAGGAGCTCCGGGAGATACTGCGCACGGATGCGGACTCGCAGCGGGTCTTTGACATGGCCCTGGGGCTGGAGGGCCTTAAACGCCAGTGGGGTGTGCACGCCGCGGGTGTCATCATGTCCTCGGACCCGCTGATCGACATTGTCCCGATTATGCGCCGCGAGCAGGACGGCCAGGTCATTACCCAGTTTGATTACCCCACCTGTGAGGGCCTGGGCCTGATCAAGATGGACTTTCTGGGGCTGCGCAACCTGACCATCATCACCGACGCGGTGGAGAACATTAAGGCCAATGCCGACGTCGATCTGGTGCTCGAGGATCTGGAACTTGATGACAAGGAGTCCTACGAGCTGCTGGCCCGCGGTGACACCCTTGGTGTTTTCCAGCTCGACGGCGGCCCGATGCGCGCGCTGCTCAAGCAGATGCGCCCGGACAACTTTGAGGACATCTCGGCCGTTATCGCCCTGTACCGCCCGGGTCCGATGGGCGCCAACTCGCACACGAACTATGCCCTGCGCAAGACGGGTCTGCAGAACATCGACCCAATTCACAAGGAACTCGAGGAGCCGCTCGCCGAGATTCTTGGCGGCACCTATGGCCTGATCGTCTATCAGGAGCAGGTGATGGCCATTGCCCAAAAGGTGGCCGGGTTCACCCTGGGCCAGGCCGATATTCTGCGCCGCGCCATGGGTAAGAAGAAGAAGTCCGAGCTGGACAAGCAGTACGCCGGTTTTGAACAGGGGATGAAGGACAACGGCTACTCAGCCGCGGCCGTCAAAACCCTCTGGGACATCCTGCTGCCGTTCTCCGACTATGCCTTCAATAAGGCCCACTCGGCCGCATACGGGATGATCTCCTATTGGACGGCCTTCCTGAAGGCGCATTATCCGGCCGAATATATGGCGGCGCTGCTGACCAGCGTGGGCGATGACAAGGACAAACTGGCGCTGTACCTGAACGAGTGCCGGCGAATGGGCATCACGGTGCTGCCACCGGATGTGAATGAATCGAGTGTGAACTTCACCCCGGTCGGGCATGACATCCGTTTCGGCATGGCGGCCATCCGTAATGTCGGCGTCAACGTCGTTGAAGCGATGGTCACCACCCGACAGGAAGCGGGCCATTTCACGTCCTTCAAGGACTACCTGCTGAAGGTTCCGGCCGTCGTCTGCAATAAGCGGACCATCGAATCCCTGATCAAGGCCGGAGCCTTCGACTCCCTCGGCCATCCGCGCCGCGCGCTGGCGATGGTGCATGAAGAGGCCATCGATTCGGTGATCGTCCTCAAGCGCAACGAGGCTGTCGGTCAGTTCGACCTTTTTGCCGGTTTCGCCGAGGAAGAGCCCGAGGCGAGCCTGGCCCTGGATATTCCGGAGCTGCCCGAATGGGAGAAGAAGGACAAACTTGCCTTTGAACGGGACATGCTGGGCCTGTACGTTTCGGACCATCCCCTGCAGGGGCTGGAGGGTGTGCTGAGCCAGCACGCCGACCAGACGATTACGGCACTAATCGGCGAGGACGGTCCGGCCGACGGCGCCATCGTGACCATTTCCGGGATGATCACCTCCCTGTCCCGGCGCATCGCCAAGGCCAGCGGCAATGCCTATGCCCGCGCCGAGGTGGAGGATCTGGGAGCCTCGATCGAGGTGATGTTCTTTGGCCAGGTGTACGGACCCATCGCTACCGTCCTGGCGGAGGACCTGATCGTGGTGGTCAAGGGCAGGCTGCAGAAACGCGACGACGGCGCCATTGCCTTGAATGCCATGGAGCTGACGGTTCCCGATCTCAGCGACGGCCATTCCGGACCGGTCGTCATCTCGCTGCCGAGCTTCAAGGCCACCGAACACGTGGTTACCGCCCTCGGCGACGTTCTGCAGACGCACCCGGGAACCACCGAGGTGCAGGTGCGGCTGGCCGGATCCCGCACCGTCGAGGTGATGAAACTCGGCCTCCACCTGCGTGTGAATCCGAGCCCTGCGCTCTTCGGTGACCTCAAGGTGCTGCTGGGCCCGGCATGTCTGGAGGTGTGAGCGGCGCCGGTGCCCGATAGCCGGGCCGGACGTCGGTCGCTGTTTCGTTTGCTAGCGTAGAACCATGACTCAACCGCCCAATGCAGGTGCAGCACAGTACCCGCCCGCCGTTTATGCGCAGGCCGTTCCGGGCGACCTCACCAGTGCCCCGCCGGCTTCGCTGCTGCGCTGGTTCTCCCTCACCGCTGCCGCCGGCGTCGTGGTGGGGGTCCTGTGGTGGTTGCTGGCGCCCGGCGGTGCGCTCTACGGGTCCGGGGAGGACACCGCAACCTGGCTTCCCCGGGATCTCGTCCTGGGCACACTGGGACTGGTCGCCGGCGTTTTAGTCGCGGCCTTCCTGCTGCCGCAACGCCGTCGTGCCGGCTCGTATGCAAAGGTGCTCGCCGCCGTCGTCGGTTCCGCAGCGGGCTCGGTCATCGCATGGCAGATCGGCACCCTGGCCGGAGCGCTCTTCGGGCACACCCCCAGCCACCCGGTAAGCGAGAGCATCGCCTTCTCGCTGCGTTCCTTCGGCGTGCTCGCACTTTGGCCCGCCGTTTGTTCGCTGATCGTTTTCGCCGTGACCTTGGTCAGCCTGCTGCGCGCCGGTCCGTCCCGCGAACAGTAAAGCGCAGCGGCATCCCATGATCGGGAGTGCTTACGCCACAGCTGCTGATTCGTCACAGCTGCTGGGCAGGCCCCGACCACCAGCGCTTCAGCCGGTAAACTTCAAGGGTGACTAGCAGCCAGGTTCAAGGTTCCCGCCCCACCGATGCCCTAACGTTCCGCACCGTCGACCTGCGCGGGAAGGACCTGGGGGCCGCCGGACTCCGGCGCGCAGTGCCCCGGGCCGCGCCGGCCGACGCTGCCGACGCCGAGCACAAGGTTCAGCAGATCATTGACGACGTGCGGCGGCGCGGTTTCGCCGCGCTCAGCGAGCTGGCGGAGCGGTTCGACGGCGTCACGCAACGGCACCCGCGGGTCCCGGCGGGTGCGCTGGCCGATGCTCTGGCCGGGCTCGATCCCGCGGTGCGGGCGGCCCTGGAGGAATCGATTGACCGGGTCAGGAGAGTCGCCACGGCCCAGCGCCCGGCGGATGTTGACGTCGAACTGGCCGATGGCGCCGTGGTGGGCCAAAAGTGGCTGCCGATGGGGCGCGTCGGGCTGTATGTTCCCGGCGGGCTGGCGGTGTATCCATCTTCGGTCGTGATGAGCGTTGTGCCCGCCCAGGCTGCAGGGGTCGGTTCCATTGCGCTGGCGTCACCGCCGCAGAAGTCATTCAACGGGCTGCCGCACCCCACGATCCTGGCGGCCGCTGCCCTGCTCGGCATCGAGGAGGTATATGCCATCGGCGGGGCCCAGGCCATAGCGGCCTTCGCCTACGGCATTGCGGCAGGGGGAGACGGGGCAGCGGCGCTGGACCCCGTCGACGTGATCACCGGCCCGGGAAACATTTTTGTTGCCACCGCCAAGCGGCTGGTGCGCGGCGCCGTCGGCATCGATTCGGAGGCCGGCCCCACGGAAATCGCGATCCTGGCCGACGCGGGGGCAAATCCGGTCCTGGTGGCCGCGGATCTGATCAGTCAGGCCGAGCATGATCCGCTGGCCGGCTCGGTGCTGGTCACCGACTCGCCGGAACTCGCCAGGGCCGTCCAAGGCGAACTGCAGGTCCAGGGTGCGGCAACCCGGCACCGTGACCGAGTGGCTCAAGCGCTCTCCGGCCGGCAGTCCGGCGTCGTGCTGGTGGACTCGCTGGAACAGGGCATCGCCGTCTGTGATGCCTATGCCGCCGAACATCTGGAAATCATGACCGACGACGCTCCCGCCGTGGCTGCCCGGATCCGCAACGCGGGGGCAATATTTGTCGGAAATTACAGCCCGGTGAGCCTGGGGGACTACTGTGCAGGATCCAACCATGTGCTCCCCACGGGCGGCACCGCGGCATTCTCCTCGGGACTGAATGTGACGACGTTCCTGCGCGCCGTCCAGGTCATTAATTATGACAGGACGGCGTTGGGGCAGGTGGCGGAGCACATTGGCGCGTTATCCGAGGCGGAGAACCTCCCCGCGCATTCAGATGCTGTGCGGGCCCGCTTCGGCAAGAGCTGACCGTGGGCCAACCACTACATATGGTAATAACGTTATTGTAGTTCAACCAGATGTAGTCCTAGACTGAAGGGGAACATTCACGGGTGTGAGACAAACGCGAGAAGGGTGAGGCATGTACTGTCCGTTTTGCCGCAACCCCGACTCACGGGTGGTCGACAGTCGAATGACCGACGACGGCGCGGCCATCAAGCGCCGCAGGCAGTGTCCGGAGTGCGGCCGCCGGTTCAGCACCGTTGAAGCGGCCAGCCTTTCGGTGATTAAACGCTCCGGCGTTGGTGAACCGTTCAGCCGGAGCAAGGTCATTAGTGGCGTGCGTAAAGCGTGCCAGGGCCGTCCGGTCACCGAAGATGATCTGGCCTTACTGGCCCAAGAGGTTGAAGAAGCCATTCGTGCCAGCGGAGCAGCTGAAATCCAAGCCCACGAGGTTGGCTTGTCCATTCTGGGCCCGCTGCAGAAACTGGACCAGATCGCCTACCTGCGATTCGCGAGCGTGTACCAGGACTTTGAGTCGCTGGAAGACTTCGAAAACGCGATCGCGGTCCTCCGGCAGGATGGGAGCCCCGGCCTGGACGGTGCGGTACCGGCCGGCAGCTCCCGGCGCGCCTCAGCCGAAAGCGGCGCGTCTGAGGTCGGATAGGGCCCGCTAAACTCCGGTGGCGGCCGGGGAGGGGAAGCCCGGGCCGCCACCGGCACCACATTCCCCACCGAGGTGAATCGGTTGACACCCTGCCGCTGCATACTGAGGTGTCCTGCGGAACCATCCGCCGGCACAGCCCGTTATTTGATGAGCTTGAAGTGCATGGCGGCCTGCAGCGCCCCGCCCACGATCCCCGCGTTGTTCTGTAGCTGCGCGGGGATGATCTCGGTTTGCAGGTGCATAGCCGGCAGGAAGTCCTCGGTGCGTTTGGAAATTCCGCCGCCAATGATAAACAGCTCCGGGGAGAAGATGAACTCGAGATGGCCGAAGTAGCGTTGCAGCCGCTTGGCGTAGTCAGGCCAGCTGAGATTTTCCCGTTCGCGGGCGGCCGCCGACGCACGTGATTCGGCGTCCGCGCCGTCGAGCTCAAGATGGCCGAGTTCGGCGTTGGGCACCAGCTTGCCGTTGAAGATGAAGGCGGAACCAATACCGGTTCCCAGGGTGATGACCAGTACCGTGCCCTTGACCCCGCGGCCGGCACCGTAGCGGGCCTCGGCCAGGCCGGCGGCGTCGGCATCGTTCATGACCTGCACATCCCTGCCAAGTTCCTGCGTCAGCAGGGCATCGACGTCCGTGCCTTTCCAGCTCTTGTCCACATTGGCGGCAGATTTGGCGACGCCGTGGGCAATGATGGCCGGAAAAGTCACGCCAACCGGCGCGTTTTTGTCCGGGGCGCCGTCGCGCGTCATCAGTTCGGCGACGATCGCCCCGACGACCTTCGCCACGGCCTCCGGCGTCGAAGGCTGCGGCGTGTCGATGCGGAACCTGTCGCCGACCAGCTTGCCCTTTTCCAGATTGACGATGCCGCCCTTGATGCCGGTGCCGCCGATGTCAATGCCGATGACGTTGGAATGGGAAGGGGTCTTTTTCGACATGTTGACTCCGGAAGGGTTGATGGGGCTGACAGGGGCGGGTGTTCAGAATTACCAGCCTCAGGGCAGGGTAAGGATCTCGGCGCCCGAATCGGTGACCAGCAGGGTGTGCTCAAACTGTGCCGTACGCTTGCGGTCACGCGTGACGACCGTCCAGTCATCGTCCCACATGTCCCACTCGACGGTGCCGAGCGTAAGCATCGGTTCGATGGTAAACACCATTCCCGTTTCGATCACAGTGTTGTACGCAGGGGCGGCGTCATAATGCGGAATTATCAGACCGGTGTGGAACGCCTCGCCTACACCATGGCCGGTGAAATCACGGACCACTCCGTACCCGAACCGCTTCGCGTAGGACTCGATCGTGCGTCCGATGACATTGATTTCGCGCCCCGGCGCCACCGCGCGGATGGCCCTTGCCAGGGATTCCTGCGTGCGCTCCACCAGCAACCGCGACTCCTCATCAACGTCGCCGCAGAGGAATGTGTAGTTAGTGTCGCCGTGCACGCCGTTGATGTAAGCGGTGATATCGATGTTGATGATGTCGCCGTCCTGCACAACGGTGCTGTCCGGGATGCCATGGCAGATGACCTCGTTGAGCGAGGAGCACAGCGACTTAGGGAAACCGCGATAGCCCAGCGTCGACGGATAGGCCTTGTGGTCCAGCAGGAATTCGTGGCCTACCCGGTCCAACTGATCCGTGGTGACGCCGGGGACAATATGTTTACCGACTTCCACGATGGCGTCGGCGGCAATTTTGGACGCAATGCGGATTCGCTCCACGGTCTGCGCGGATTTGACCTCCGAGCCGTTGAACTTGGCGGGGCCGGCCTTGCCTACATACTCGGGGCGGGCAATGGAAGCCGGTACCGGCAAATACGGGCTGACGTTTCCTTGCACAAGAGTTCCGACGGGGGCGGTGGTAGCGTTCGCAGGCATGGTCCTATCCTATAAGGAGTCCCCGGGCCCGTTGCAGTCAGCAACGTTTTGGATCCACTGAAGGAGCAGCAATGCCGCAGTTCTGGTACAACGTCAACACCCACCAGGTCGAAGAGGATGCGATGAGCGACTACACGCAGCTGATCGGCCCGTACAACAGCCGTGAAGAGGCCGAGCTGGCGCTGGCGAAGGTCAAGGCCCGCAATGAGTCCTGGGAAGCGGGCGACGACGACTGACCGGTTCCGCTGGTCGGCCACTTGCACTGCGCAACAGATCGTCGTTTGCACTGCGCAACGGATGGGCGGGGCAAAGCGGGGAATCGATTTCACGACCGTCCCAATGGCCGCTCCAGCCCCACCATCCGTTGTGAAGTGAAAATTTAGCCGGCGAGAGCCCTGCGGCTAAAAGGAGTGTTCCGGCCCGGGGAAGGTCCCGTTGCGGACGTCGTCGCCAAACGCCGAGGCGGCGTTGGCGAGCACGCCGTGCAGATCCGCATACTGCTTGACGAACTTGGCGATGTGTCCGGTGCGCAGGCCCGCCATGTCCTGCCAGACGAGCACCTGGCCGGTGGTAAATTTTCCCGCACCGATGCCGATGGTCGGCACGCGCACGGCGGCATCGACGGCGGCCGCAGCCTCGGCCGGCACCATTTCCATCAGGACGCAGAACGCGCCCGCCTCGGCCAGCGCGACGGCGTCGTCAATCAGTGCCTGCTGGGCCTCACCGCGGCCCTGCACGCGGTACCCGCCCAAAGCGTGCTCGCTTTGCGGAGTGAAGCCGATGTGCGCCATCACGGGAATGCCGGCAGCCGTCAGTGCGCGTACCGTGTCCGCATAGTAGGCGCCGCCTTCCATCTTGACCGCGTGCACCCGACCTTCCTTCATCAGCCGGACGGAGGACTCGATGGCCTGGACGGCGGACGCCTCATAGCTGCCGAAGGGAAGGTCGGCGACGACGAGGGCACGGTGTGCGGCCGTGCTGACCGCGCGGGAAAAGATCACCATTTCATCCATCGTGATCGGCAGCGACGTCTGGTAGCCCAGGACATTGTTCGCTGCCGAATCACCGATCAGCAGCACCTCGATCCCTGCCTCATCAAAAATTTGTGCGGCGTACTGGTCGTAGGCGGTGAGCATGGCGAATTTGCTGCCGTTGTCCTTGGCCGCTTGAAGATGGTGGGTGCGCACGCGCCTGACCGGGGCGGGGCGGGTGGTCTGCGGGTCCGCGGACGCGGCTGACGGACCACCGGTGCCTGACGGACCAGCGGCTGGACCGGAGCCGTACGGCGCGGGGAGCTCGGTGGCGGGCGACAGATCGGGAGTGCTTGCGGAGGCCATGCTTGAAGCTTAACGCCGGGCGGGAGCGGATGGCGATTTACTTAGTACAGTGTGTAGTGCCCCGAAGATGCGCTACCGAGTCAGAAATGAGGGCGTCGTGGATCGCCAGCAGGAATTCGTACTTCGCACCATCGAAGAGCGCGACGTGCGTTTTGTGCGCATGTGGTTCACCGACGTGGTCGGTTCGTTAAAATCCGTGGCCCTGGCGCCCGCCGAGGTGGAGGGTGCGTTCGAGGAGGGGCTCGGTTTTGACGGCTCCGCAATCGAGGGGCTGGCCCGGGTCTTCGAGTCTGACATGCTGGCCCAGCCCGATCCGTCCACCTTCCAGATTTTGCCGTGGCGCGGGGAAAAAGACCAGACGTCGCGGATGTTCTGCGACATTCTCACACCCGACGGCGAGCCATCGGCCGCTGATCCGCGCAATGTGCTCAAGCGGACCCTGGCGAAGGCCGCGGACATGGGGTTCACCTGTTATACCCATCCGGAGATTGAGTTTTACCTGCTCAAATCCCAGGACCTTGGACCGGACGGAATCCCGGTACCGGTCGACCAGGCGGGGTATTTTGACCATGTTCCCGGCGGAGTGGCGCAGGACTTCCGCCGCACGGCCGTGACCATGCTGGAAAACGTGGGCATTTCGGTGGAATTCAGCCACCATGAGGGCGGCCCCGGGCAGAACGAGATCGATCTGCGCTATGCGGATGCCCTGCAGACCGCGGACAACATCATGACGTTCCGGACCGTGATTAAGGAAGTCGCGCTCCAGCAGGGCACCTATGCGACGTTCATGCCCAAGCCCTTCTCCGATCATCCCGGCTCCGGAATGCACACGCATTTCTCTCTTTTTGAAGGCGATACCAACGCGTTCTACGAAGCGGGGGCGGAATTCCAGCTCTCCTTGACCGCCCGGCAGTTCATCGCCGGCGTACTGCGCCATGCGCCCGAATTTACCGCCGTGACGAATCAGTTTGTTAATTCTTATAAGCGGCTCTGGGGCGGGGGAGAGGCGCCGAGCTACCTGTCCTGGGGGCACAACAACCGTTCAGCGCTGGTGCGTGTGCCGTTGTACAAGCCCGGCAAGGGCCAGTCAGCGCGGATTGAGTACCGCGGCATCGATTCGGCAGCCAACCCGTACCTGGCCTATGCCGTGCTGCTCGGCGCCGGCCTCAAAGGCATCGAAGAGGGCTACGAACTGCCCGCGGCGGCCGAAGATGACATCGAGTCCCTGACCGCGGGCGAGCGCCGGGCGATGGGTCACGATCCGCTGCCCTCCAGCCTGCACGACGCGGTCCGGCAAATGGAAGACTCCGAGCTGATGCCGCAGATCCTGGGCGAGCAGGTCTTTGAGCATTTCCTGCGCAACAAGCGTGCCGAATGGCAGGAATACCGCCTGCAGGTGACCCGCTATGAGCTGCAGCGCTATTTGGGTATCCTCTAGGCCGTGCCAATGATGGGACCGGACGTAACACGGGAATGCCGGTGAGAAGCCTGCAGCGCACGCTGATTGCCAACGGCTTCGCGGATCTGGACAAGAGCGAGCGGTTCCTGAACGCGCCGGAGCTGGCCGGCATACCGGAACCGGTGCTTTTTGACGGCCTGGCCATGGCAGCGGATCCGGACCTGGCGCTGCAGTCGTTGGTCCGGCTTCTGAGCCATAACCCGGACCTGCGGACGCTGATCGACGACGGCGTGCAGCGCTCCGAGCCGTTGTTCCGACTGCTCGGAGCGTCCGAGGCGCTGGCGGAATTTTTGATGCGTCATCCCGAACACCTGGACGTGCTCAATGCTGCCGTCAGCCCGGAGCCCAGGGCCAGGGACGGTGCCGCGTTGCGGCAGTCGCTGCTGCACGCTGTGGGTGCCGATCCGCAGGCGGACCTGCCGGTGGCACAGCTGCAGGGCGCCGAGGCGTATATCGCGCTGCGCACCAGGTACCGCCGGCACCTGACCGAACTGGCGATCCGGGACCTGTGTGCCGCGTCCCCGCAGGACTTCATGCCGGACGCGGCGGCGGAACTGGCGGACCTGGCCGGAGCCGCACTCGAGGCTGCGCTGGCCGTGTCCCGGTCCGAACTGGCCGACAGGATAAGTCCCAGCGAAGTCGCCGGCGTGCGGCTGTCGGTCATTGGCATGGGCAAGTGCGGGGCGCGGGAACTGAACTATATTTCCGACGTCGACGTCATTTACGTCATTGATGCTCCCGGCATGGAGGAGTCCCTGGCTGTCACCATTGGCAACCAGCTTGCCGCCGGAATCTCGCATGCCATCAACGCTCCGGGCCGCGAGCCGGGGCTGTGGGAAGTTGATGCCAACCTGCGCCCGGAGGGCAAGGACGGACCCTTGGTGCGGACGCTGGAATCGCACCTGACCTACTACCAGCGCTGGGCGCAGAGCTGGGAATTCCAAGCGCTGCTCAAGGCCCGCAGCATCGCCGGTGACCCTGCTCTCGGTGCGCGCTATGAGGAGGCCGTGGCGCCGCTGGTCTGGCAGTCCTCCGAACGGGACGGTTTCGTTGAATCGGTGCAGGGCATGCGCCGCCGGGTGACAGACAATATTCCCGCCACGGAAGAGGCCCGGCAGATCAAACTTGGCAAGGGCGGCCTGCGCGATGTCGAGTTCACCGTCCAGCTGCTCCAGCTGGTCCATGCCAAGGCCGATGCTTCGCTGCGGTGCCGGGACACGACGTCGGCCATTGCGGCGTTGTCCTCCGCCGGGTACATCGGCCGCGCCGATGCCCGCGGTTTCGACGCCGCCTACCGCTACCTGCGCGTGCTGGAGCACCGGATCCAGCTGGTGCAGCTGCGCCGCACCCACCTGATGCCCACCAAGGACAGCGCCTTGCGGGCGCTCGCCAAGTCGCTGGCCGGCCCGCTGAGCACCGGCCGCCCGACGGGAGATTCGCTGCTGGCGCAGTGGCAGAAGATCAAGCGCGACGTCCGTAGCCTCCATGAGCGGATTTTCTACCGGCCGCTGCTGACGACGGCGGCGCACCTGAGCGCCGACGACGTCAGGCTCACGTCCGAGGCGGCGCAGGGAAGGCTGGGCGCGCTGGGCTACCGGGACACCGCCGGTGCCATCCGCCACATCGAGGCACTGACGTCGGGGGTGAGCCGGCGTGCGGCGCTGCAGCGCCAACTGCTGCCGGTGCTGCTGGACTGGCTTGCCGACGGCGTTGATCCCGATGCCGGGCTCCTCGGCTTCCGTCGGGTCAGCGAGGCATTGGGGACAACACATTGGTATCTGGGCATGCTCCGCGATTCGCAGGCGGCGGCGGAGCGGCTCTGCCACGTTCTCTCCAGCTCCAGACTTATCACTGATCTGCTGGAGGTTTCGCCTGAATCGACGGCGTGGCTCGGCTCGAATAAGGAACTGGTGCCGCTGACCTTTGAGGCGCAATGGCAGGAAATCCGGGCCAAAATGTCCCGGCACCCCGCCCCGACCGAGGCGATGCGGCTGATCCGGCTGATCCGCCGCCGCGAGGTCCTGCGGATTGCCATCGCGGACAGTTCCGGACTACTGCGCCAGGACGAAGTCGGCCAGGCGCTGGCGGACGTGGATCGTGCCGCCGTGCTCGGCGCCTTGCATGTGGCAGAAGCGGAGGCCTATGCTGCCGGCGGCGCGAAAACGAAGCTGCTGGTGGTGGCGATGGGCCGGCAGGGCGGCCGCGAAATCGGCTATGGCTCGGACGCGGACGTCCTTTATGTGCAGCGGCCTCTGCCGGGCGTACCGGCGTCTGAGGCGCAGCAGCAGGCCGAGTCCATGGTGTCCCGGCTCTCCGGATTACTGACGCAGCCGCTTAAGCCTGCCATTCCCGCCGAGCGGGTGCTCAGCATCGACGCGGATCTTCGACCAGAGGGAAAGAACGGGCCGATGGTCAGGTCGCTGGAGTCCTACCGGGAGTACTACCAGCGCTGGTCCCTCATCTGGGAGGCACAGGCGCTGCTGCGGGCCCGGCCAATGGCCGGCTCCGACGATCTTGCCGCCGATTTCACCGCGCTGATCGATAAGGTGCGCTACCCGGTGGAAGTGACGGAAGCGGATCTGCGGGAGGTGCGCCGGGTCAAGGCGAGAGTCGAATCCGAGCGGCTGCCCCGCGGGGCTGACCCGGCACGGCATGTGAAGCTGGGCCGTGGAGGACTGAGCGATGTCGAGTGGCTGGTGCAGCTGTGGCAACTCCAGCACGCACACCGTGAACCCGCGCTGCGCACGACGTCCACTCTTGGTGCGCTGGAAGCGGCGCAGGAACTGGGCCTGGTGGACGCAGAGGACGCCGGGCTGCTGGCCGGGAGCTGGCGGCTGGCCAGCAGGATCCGCTCCGCCAACGTGATCTGGAGCGGAAAATCGTCGGATGTGTTGCCGTCCTCCCGCCGGGACCTGGAGGCTGTAGCGCGCTGGTGCGGATACGAGGGGGGTCAGGCGGCGCAGCTCGAAGATGACTACCTTGGCCTGACCCGGCGCGCCCGTGCCGTCTTTGAACGGCTTTTTTACGGGTACTGACACACAGGCGCGCGGCTGACGCGTTTTCGCGCTGCAGGTACGTAACGGGTAGCGTAGCTGGGTACTTTGCCGGCGTTCAAACCCGCCGGTCGTGAACTATGAGGGGTTGTATTAGATGCAGAGGCTACCGATAGCCCGACGAACCCGGCGCGGCGGCCTCGCCGTAGCGGGCGCGTTATTGACAGTCTTGGCCATGTTTCTCGGTGTCTGCGGTGCCTGGGCACAGGTTCCGTCGGCGCAGTCGCACGCTGCGCCGTCGAACGCTGCGCCGTCGAACGTCGAGGGAAAAACCTTCACCATCGGCACCGACACCACGTTTGCCCCGTTTGAGTTCCGCGACAGCAGCGGCGAGCTGGTCGGCATAGACATGGATATTATCCGGGCCGTGGCCAAGAGCCAGGGATTCACGGTGCAGATCAAGTCCCTCGGATTTGCCGCGGCGCTGCAGGCGCTGTCCTCCAAGCAGGTGGACGGGGTCATCGCGGCGATGTCCATCACGGACGAACGAAAAAAGGTCTATGACTTCTCCGATCCCTACTTCGATTCCGGCGTGCAGATGGCCGTGGCCAAGGACAACACGGACATCAAGGGCTATGCGGACCTGAAAGGGAAGACGGTCACCGCGAAGACCGGCAGCGAGGGGGAGAGCTTCGCTCAATCGATCGCGGGCAGGTACGGCTTCACGGTCAAGCCGCTCGACCAGTCGGCCACCATGTATGAACTGGTCAAATCCGGCAATGCGGCCGCGGTGTTCGATGACTACCCGGTGCTGGCCTACGGGGTGAGCCAAAACAATGGCTTGAAGACCGTGACAGACAAGGAAGCCGGCGGTTCCTACGGTTTTGCCGTCAACAAGGGGCAAAACGCGGAGTTGATGGCAGCCTTTAACACCGGTCTGACCGAGCTGAAGGACAACGGCCAGTATCAGGCAATCCTGGACAAATACCTCAAGTCCCCGCAGGACACCGTCTCGGCGGACAGCAGCTTTTGGGCGCTGTTGGTCAGTAGCATGCCGGCGCTGCTCAAGGGCCTGCAGAATACCGTGGTGGTCACGCTGATTTCCTTCGCGTTCGCCATGTTGCTCGGACTTTTCTTCGGCTTCCTCAAGGTCTCCCACAATATTGTGGTGCGCGGTGTGGCTACCACCTTCGTGAACATATTCCGCGGCACTCCGCTGTTGGTGCAGGCGTTTTTCTTCTACTTCGGGCTGCCGCAGATCATCGGGCAACCGGTCAATATCTGGGTTGCCGGTGTGCTGACACTGAGCCTGAACGCCGCCGCCTACGTCACCGAGATCGTCCGCGGCGGCATCCAGTCGGTCGATCCCGGCCAGCTGGAAGCCAGCCGCAGCCTGGGGCTTGGCTACGGCGCGTCGATGCGCCGCGTCGTTGTTCCCCAGGCCTTCAAAATCATGACTCCGTCGCTGATCAACCAGCTGGTCATCCTACTCAAGGACAGCTCACTGCTGCTGGCCATCGGTTTCGCCGAGCTGCTGTACCAGGGACAGCAGATCTACTCCAATAACTTCCGCATCAGCGAAACGCTGCTGATTGTGGCCGCGATGTACTTTATCGTGATCATGATCCTGACGAAGCTGTCCAACATCGTGGATAAGAGGTTCAACAAATGAGCGAGCAGGCACATGCGGCCCAGTCCGGCGCGGGCTCCGGCCCAGGATCCACCCGCGCAGACCCCAGCAGCAAAATCTCCGTCAGGGGGCTGAAGAAGACCTTTGGCACCAACGAGGTCCTCAAGGGCATCGATGTGGAGGTGGCGGACGGTGAGGTCGTGTGTGTCATTGGTCCGTCCGGCTCGGGGAAGTCGACTTTCCTGCGCTGCCTGAACAAGCTGGAGGACATCACCGCCGGTTCGGTGCTGGTCGGCGGCATCAACCTGACGGAACCGAAGGTTGATCTTAACAAAGTCCGCCAGCAGATCGGCATGGTATTCCAGCATTTCAATCTCTTCCCGCACATGACCGTGCTGGAGAACATCACCCTGGCCCCCGTGGAGCTGAAGAAACAGACCAAGGAACAGGCTCGCCAGAGCGGAATGGACCTGCTCAAGCGCGTCGGCCTGGCAGAGAAAGCGGATGCCCGGCCGGCATCCCTATCCGGTGGACAAAAGCAGCGCGTTGCCATCGCAAGGGCGCTGGCCATGAGCCCCGGGATTATGCTGTTCGATGAAGCAACCAGCGCGCTGGATCCGGAGATGGTGGGCGAGGTGCTCCAGGTCATCCGGGACCTGGCCGCGGAGGGAATGACCATGGTGGTGGTGACCCATGAAATGGGGTTTGCCCGCGAAGTGGCAGACCGGGTGATCTTCATGGCGGACGGTGTCATCTGCGAGCAGGGAAGCCCCGAAGAAATCTTCTCCCACGCGCAGCAGCCGCGCCTGCAGGACTTCCTGGCCAAGGTTCTCTGAGGGGCGTGTTTGCTGAGGGGCGGGGCACTGATGGGCCGGGGCACTGAGGGGCCCGGGCACTGAGGGGGCGGGGCGCGGGCTTGAACAGGCCCGTCCCTTGGTTCCGCGGCCCTGCGTGCCGCAGGGCGTCAACTTAGATTGACCCCACGCCCAAACGTCAACTATGGTTGACGCATGGAGGTGGATCAGTTGAAGACGCTGATTGGATCATTGGCGGGCGGATCGATGGACGGACAGGGGCCGGCCGAGGCGTTGTACGCCGTCGCGGCGCTGCACCAGGAACTGGCCCGGACGGAAACGCAGACCGTGTTGCGCGCCCGGGCCGCGGGCCTTTCCTGGGAAGCTATTGCCCTGTGCCTGGGGGTCAGCAAACAAGCGGTGCACAAGCGATACGGGAAGCGCTGACGCCGCCAGCCGGGGCTCCCGGGGACCGCTTCGCTGATCGAGTGTTGGGCACCTGTGCTTTAGCGGACCCCAATCGATAATTACGGCACCGTCGATGGCGGGGAAGAACGCGATGCACGAAAGGAGAACCCAAGAATGGATATTCAGAGTCTGCTCGAAGAGATTGC
The DNA here is from genome assembly GCA_038242035.1 of Actinomycetales bacterium. Lineage (GTDB taxonomy): Bacteria > Actinomycetota > Actinomycetes > Actinomycetales > Micrococcaceae > Arthrobacter_M. Next base: position 13,412 of record JBBSSN010000004.1, on the reverse strand, counting down.
CGGCACCGTGCGCCCCGTGGCGGCAGCAGGTGAGGTCGCGGACTACATTCCCGGGCTTAGCTCGGTCAGCGCCGATCACTTCGGCATTTGCGTAGCGACGGCGGACGGGGAGATTTACGGCGCCGGAGAGTGGGCGAGTAAGTTCTCCATCCAGAGTATTTCCAAGGTCTTCAGCCTGGGTCTGGTGCTGGCCGGCGACGGCGACCGGATCTGGCAGCGCGTTTTCCGGGAGCCGTCGGGCACACCCTTCAATTCCCTGGTCCAGCTGGAATCCGAGGAGGGCATACCACGCAATCCGTTTATCAACGCAGGGGCGTTGGTAGTGACGGACCGGCTGATCACGCTCACCGGCGACGCGGGAGCGGCGGTGCGGGATTTGCTCCGCCGCGAGAGCGGCAATCCGGGGGTCGCGGTCGATCCGCTGGTAGCGGCGTCGGAGGCGGAATATGGGCACCGGAACTCCTCCCTGGCGCACTTGTTGGCAAGTTACGGAAATTTGGAAAACCCGGTGGACCTGGTCCTCGAGCAGTATTTTGACCAGTGCGCGCTGGAGATGAGCTGCCGGGATTTGGCCGTGGGAGCCCGCTTCCTCTCCCGCAACGGTGTGGCCGCGGACGGTTCGCAGTTCCTCTCGCCCAGCCAGACCAAGAGGATCAACGCCGTGATGCTCACCTGCGGCACCTATGATGCTGCGGGCGAGTTCGCCTACCGCGTCGGCCTGCCGGGCAAGAGCGGCGTCGGCGGCGGTATCGTTGCCGTGGTGCCAGGGCGATGCACCATCTGTGTCTGGAGCCCGGGACTGAGCAAATCGGGCAACTCGCTGGCCGGCATGGCCGCCTTGGACGAATTCACCACCCGCACCGGCTGGTCCATCTTCTAGTCGTTTGCGGCCGGAAACTCTTCCCAAGCACGACGGCGACCGGCACCATCAGGTGCGGGCCGCCGTCGTCGTTCTGTCAGCGACACGTTCTGTCAGCGACACGTTCTGTCAGCAACAAATGCTGTTGCTGCTACACCCCGTAATAGAGCTCAAACTCGTACGGATTCGGGCGCAGGGACAGCGGCCGGATCTCGTATTCGTACTTGTACTCGATCCAGGTGTCGATCAGGTCCTGGGTGAAGACCCCGCCGGCCTGCAGGAACTCATTGTCATCGGCCAGAGCCTGCAGCGCTTCCTCAAGGGAGCCCGGCGCCTTGGGAATGTCCTTGGCCTCCTCGGCGGGCAGCTCGTAGAGGTCCTTATCAATCGGCGCCGGCGGCTCGATCCTGTTCTTGATCCCGTCAAGCCCGGCCATCAGCTGCGCGGCAAACGCCAGGTACGGGTTGGACGAGGCATCAGGGGCACGGAACTCCAGGCGCTTGGCCTTCGGGTTGGAACCGGTAATCGGAATGCGGATACCGGCCGAACGGTTGCCCTGCGAATACACCATGTTCACCGGCGCCTCGAACCCCTTGACCAGGCGGCGATAGGAGTTGACCGTCGGGTTCGTGAAGGCCAGCACGGCGGAAGAATGCTTGAGCAGTCCGCCTATGTACCAGCGCGCTAAGTCGGACAGGCCCGCATAGCCCTTCTCATCATAGAAAAGCGGCTCGCCGCCATTCCACAGTGACTGGTGGCAGTGCATGCCGGAGCCATTGTCACCGAAGACCGGTTTGGGCATAAACGTCACGGACTTGTTCCACTGCCACGCGGTGTTCTTGATCACGTATTTGAACTTCTGCAGATCATCCGCGGCATGGACCAGAGTATTGAACTTGTAGTTGATCTCGGCCTGGCCGGCAGCACCGACTTCATGGTGGGAGCGCTCCACCTCCAGGTCAACATTGTCCAGTTCTATGCACATCGCATCGCGCAGATCTGCCTGGTGGTCAACCGGTGCGACCGGGAAATAGCCGCCCTTGGTGGGCGTCTTATAGCCGAGGTTGCCGCCTTCTTCCTTGCGGCCGCTGTTCCACGGCGCCTCGACGGAATCGATCTTGTAGAACGAACCCTGCGGGGAGGACTCGAACTGGACGTTGTCGAAGACAAAAAATTCTGCTTCGGAGCCGAAGAAGGCGGTGTCGGCAATGCCGGTGGAGGCCAGGTAGGCCTCGGCCTTCTCGGCAACGCCGCGGGGATCACGGTGGTACGGATCCCCGGTGCGCGGATTGACAATGGAAAAGTTCAGCGCCAGCGTCTTCTCCAGCCGGAAGGCATCCACGAAGGCGGTGGTTACATCCGGGATCAGCTGCATGTCCGACTCGGCAATGCCCTGGAAACCGCGGATGGAGGAACCGTCGAAGAGCTGCCCGTGGACGAAGAAATCCGCGTCGACGCTTTTCGCGGGAACATTGAAGTGCTGCTGGACCCCCGGGAGATCGGTGAATCGGATATCGACGAATTTAACGTCTTCGTCCTTGATATATTTGAGGACTTCGTCCGCGTTCTTGAACATCTATGCTCCTTACGCATAAGGGGTTTCCGGCCGCAGCGGGCCGTGTAGTGCAACTGCAACTGTTACCAGACTAGGCACACGGGATTACCTGGGAGTGTCTGCTGTGTTTCGGTGAGGTTTCGCACTCGCCGCTGCCTCCAGTCTAGCGGCGGTGCCCGGTCCCGCCCGCACCCGTGACGCGGGTAGGCTTGTTGCGTGGTAGATCGCAAAGACATCGGTTCCTGGCTCGGTGGCCCGGATACCTCGGGAATTTCCAAATATCCGGGGGAGCGGCTCGGCCTGCCCGAGTCCGGCCCCGGCTCGATGGCGCGGGCCGGGCGGCGGATCCTGGCCATCTGCATCGACTGGGGATTGTGCTACCTGATAGCGCACCTGCTGTTGAACGGAAACTCCACCGGAATCCTGGGGATTTTCATCCTGGAACAAATTCTGCTGGTGGGCACGTTGGGTTACAGCATTGGTCAAAGGATTGCCGGAATCCACGTGACAAGGCTCGACGGCGCCCCGGCCGGCCCGCTGGCGGCCGTGGTCCGCACGCTGCTGCTGGCCCTGGTGATCCCCGTCGCTGTTGTGGACGCAGATCACCGCGGTCTCCACGACAAGGCGATGAACACCAAACTCGTCCGTATGTAGCGCTCAGCGGCCGCGGGCGGCGGGTTCTTTGGCTCAGCGGCCGCGGGCGGCCTTGCGGTCCGGCCGGGCCTTGTTCGGGTCGATGCCCTTGGGGATCGGCAGCTTGTTTCCTAAGGAAGAGATGCGTTTATTGACCGCCCCGACCTCGGTCTTCGTCAGCTCCGGCTTGAACTTTCGCAGCTTCTTGGTCAGCTTCTGCAGCTTGACCTGACCTTCGTCGCGGCCCGTCTCGATCACATGGACGGTGACGTTGGGGAGGATGCGCTTCAAGCGCTTGCGCTCGGAGTCCACCAAAGTGCGCACCCTGGCGGAGGGGCCTTCGGTGATCAGCACAATGCCCGGCCGGCCAATGGCACGGAAGACGACATCCTGCGTCCTCGGGTTAACGGCTACCGGTTGCTCGTCAATAATCCATCCGCGTTTGAGCGTGTTCAACGCAGCCCCCGCCGCACCGGGCTTGCCCTCGATCTGTGCAAATGCTGCGCTCTCGGCACGTCGGGACAAGACCAGCAGCGCGCCGAGCAGTCCGAGCGCGATGCCCAGGATCAGACCTGTAATCCAGTTGCCGCTGAAAACGAAGATCCCCAGAGCCAGTGCCACAATGATGGCCCCGAGGAAGACCAGCAGCATCAGCCACGCCACGTTCGGGTCGTGACGGCGGGTCATCTTGAAGATTTCCACCATCTGTTTGACGCGTCCCTGCTTCTTAGGGACGGCTGTGGAACCACCCTTGGGGCGGCGGGAAAACAGCTTGCGCTTAGGCGCGTCGGGGCTGGTGGCTGCGGAGCTAGAGGATTTGGCCATAGTGGAACTAATTCTATCCGTAATTGGAGCGCTTAGTGTGCGGCCAGTAGGGTGGCCGCCTCCTGGCGCGTGGATCCCGACTCGGCGATGTGCGCCAGTTCTTCCGGGATCGTCAGGCCCTTCTTGCGCATCGCCGTCGCCCAAAGCCGTCCGGCGCGGTAGGACGAGCGCACCAACGGTCCTGCCATGACGCCGAGGAAGCCGATTTCCTCGGCTTCCTGCGCCAGTTCCACGAATTCCTGCGGCTTGACCCAGCGGTCCACCGGATGGTGGCGCTCGCTGGGACGCAGGTATTGGTTAATAGTGATCAGGTCGCAGCCGGCCTCGTGCAGATCGCGCAACGCGGAGGAGACTTCCTCCCGCGTTTCCCCCATGCCGAGGATCAAATTGGATTTAGTCACCATGCCCAGATCGCGCCCCTGGGTGATGACTCCCAGGGACCGCTCGTAGCGGAATGCCGGCCGGATGCTCTTGAAAATACGCGGAACCGTCTCGACGTTGTGCGCAAAGACCTCCGGCCGGGAGTCACAGATAGCCGCAATGTGCTCGGGTTTGCCGGAAAAGTCCGGAATGAGGATTTCGACGCCGGTGCCGGGGTTGAGCTCGTGAATCTTGCGGATCGTTTCGGCGTACAGCCAGACTCCCTCGTCCGGGAGATCATCGCGCGCCACTCCGGTGACAGTGGCGTAGCGCAGCTCCATTGCCTTGACCGAACGCGCCACCTTGGTGGGCTCAAAGCGGTCCAGCGGAGAGGGCTTGCCGGTATCGATCTGGCAGAAATCGCAGCGGCGGGTGCACTGCGCGCCACCGATCAGGAACGTCGCCTCTTTGTCTTCCCAGCACTCAAAAATGTTAGGGCAGCCCGCTTCCTCGCAGACCGTATGCAACCCCTCCTTTTTCACCAGGTTCTTCAGGCCGATGTATTCCGGGCCCATCTTGACCTTGGCCTTGATCCAATCGGGCTTACGTTCGACGGGCGTTTCGGAGTTGCGCTGTTCAATGCGCAACATCTTGCGGCCTTCGGGTGCCAAGGTCACAGTAGAACTCCTTCTGCCGGTGCCGGTCCGGTGGGGCCGCATCCGATCGCGTCATGGTGAACATCCGGGACAATGAGCGCCCCTTCGTACTTGTAAAATTCCTCTTTGATCCGAGCGGTCAAATCCGCCGGGCAAACGTCCAGGCCGGTCTCCGCCGCGATGGATGTGGTGCCGGCGTCCGTGATCCCGCAGGCAATGATCATTGAATACGGAGTCAGATCATTGTTGCAGTTAATGGCAAAGCCGTGCATTGTGACGCCCTCATGAACGCGGATGCCGATGGCCGCAATCTTGCGCGTCGGTCCCTTGCCGTCCGCCTCGATCCAGATCCCCGCGCGGCCTTCAACCCGGCTGACCAGCAAGGAATAGCCGCTCAGTACGTTGATGATGATTTCCTCGAGGATGCGGACGTATTCGCGGATACTATGCGGATCACGCAACGCCAGGATCGGATACCCCACAAGCTGTCCTGGACCGTGCCAGGTCAGCTTGCCCCCGCGGTCGACCGCAATCACCGGCGTGCCGTCAGAGGGCCTTTCGTGTTCCTCGGTCCGCTTGCCGGCCGTGTAGACGGCCGCGTGTTCGAGTAACAGAACGGTGCTCGGCGCACGGGAGGCCAGGACGTCACCGTGCAGTGTGCGCTGCAGATCCCACGCCTGTGTGTAATCTACGAAGTCCGGTGCGAAACCGACCTCGGCGAACTCAAGAGTCATGACCTCAAGGGTAGACCTCTTGAACCGCAGACCTAAATCCATCCGACGGCAGGTGTCCTGTGGATAACTTCTGCAGTCCGGCCGGATTTGGGCTATTGCTGAGGTATGGATATTTTCCCGCGGGCTGACGCTCCCGGCGCCGGGTTCGGCGACGGGCTGACTACCGGGTTCGGCGACGGGTTGACTACCGGGTCCGACGACGGACTGGTCGCCGCCCCTGTCCTGCACGGCTACCGTCCCGAGCGGCTGCTCGGAACCGGGGCAAGCGCGCAGGTCTGGTTGGTGCAGCATGAAGGAACCGGCGAACTCTTGGCCGCAAAGTGCTTCCCGCCAGTCGTTGCAGAGGTGGAAGCTGCAGACGTGGAAGCTGCGGACGGGGGAGTCGCGGGCCCGGATGCTGCGGGCGGGGTAAATGCGGCAAGTGAACTGTGTTCCGGCCCGGCATTGCTCCGGGAACTGCGTATCCTGGCGAATTTCAGCCATGAACACCTGATAACAGCCCGGGGCGCCGTTGGGCTGTCCGGCAGCTGGTGCGGCGGTAGAGCGCTGCTGATGGACTATGCACCAGGCGGATCCTTAGCGGGTCTGGTCGCCACCCGCGGGCGGATCAGCGTTGGCGAGGCCGTCACCGTTCTCACTCCGCTGGCCCAGGTGTTGGGTTACCTGCACGGCGAGGGGGTCGCCCACGGTGATGTTTCGCCGGGCAATGTGCTCTTCACTGCCCAGGGCAAACCGATGCTGGCCGATTTTGGCGTTGCGAGAATGGTGGGAGAGGCCGGGCGGCCCCAATTCGGCACCCCGGGATTCTTTGCAGCAGGCCGCCGCAATCCGGAGGCCGCAAGGTCCCGCGGTACCCCCGTATGCGGTGATCTCGGGGGTGATGCCCACTTGGCCTTGGATACCACGGCCGATGTGTATGCAGCTGCTGCCGTAGGCTGGTACGCGCTGACAGGCCAAGTGCCCGGGGATACGGAATCGCGGCCGCCGCTTTCGGCCTTTGTGCCGGGCGTGCCGGAGGAACTTGCTGCTGCCCTTGAAGCAGGATTACAGGAGGCTCCCTCCCGGCGCCCCACGGCGATGGAATTTGCCCAGGCCGTTTACCGCAGCGCTCCGGCTGCGCCCATCGATCTGTCCAGCGCCGTTCATCCCAGTGTCCTGCCGGACCTGCTGACGCGTCGACAGGTGCGGGTGCCGCGTACCCGCTGGTACAAGCCGGGAGACTGGATAAGCCGGCACGTAGCTGCCGGTCAACCTCGGCCAGCGGATCGACGAAACAGCAGAGGCATCGACCCTGCCCGGGACGGCAATCACCCGCGCAGGAACCGTCGGGCCATGGTGGCGGCTGCCGGTGGACGAAATCTGCGCAGCAGGATCGCCCGGGGGATCCGCGCGGTTGCGGCTGCGCTGGTCCTGCTGCTGCTGGCGACGGCGGGCATGCTGGTCTGGGGGCCGATGCCGGCGGGGCCGCTTGCGCCGGCAGACGTCGACACGGAAGCCAACCCGCCGCAGGATGCGCTGCTGTCCTTGGCAGTTCCGGAGGGCATTCGGACCAGGCTCGCTTCCAACGCGCCGACCGAGGCCCTCGGTGCCCTGGCGTGGCTGCGATCCTACGCCTTTTCATCCGGACAGCCCAGTTTGCTGCAGTATGTTGACGTGAGCGACTCGCCCGCGTCCGCAGCGGACGAGGACGTTGCCGCGGCGCTGCAGCAAAAGGGGCATGTGCTGAGCGGGTTGGAAAGCCAGGTTCTCAACGTCGCGGAACTCGCCGACGAGCTTCCCGATTCGGCGGAACTCAACGCCACCACCGTGACCAGCGGTTTCGCCGAGCAGGACGGGCAGGGCGTGGTGGTCCGGTCGCAACCCGACGCCGTCACTCAACAGCTGTTGTTTGTGCTCAAGCGGGAGCAGGGGCACTGGCGAATTGCCGAGGTTCACCAGCCCCGCCCATAATGCGCGCTAAGCTACGTTGGATTCTGCCGAGCCTGTCACCCATGCCGCGACGGCCGCCGCCGTCCGATGCTGGAAGGTGAATCCGTGCTCGAGCAGTACGCCGGGAACGGCCCACGTGCTGGTCAGCAGCATTTCCTTCGCCATCTTCCCCAGCAGCGTGGTCAGGACCAGCTCCGGAACGCGCAGATGCGATGGCTTTCCGAGCGCCTTACCCAATTCCGCTACCAGCGCCCCGACCTGGACCGGCTCGGGCGCGCAAAAGTTCACTGGGCCGTGGACGTCCGTCCGCAACAGGAATTCCATGGCAGCGATATCGTCCGGCAGTGAAATCCATGGCCAGTACTGCTGTCCGCTGCCGAGCGGACCACCGAGACCGAGCTTCAGAGGCAGCAGCAGCTTCCCGATCGCACCGCCGCGGCGCGCGACGACGACTCCGGTCCGCATGACGACCGTGCGGACCACCTGAGGGGCGGCAAATGCAGCGTCCTCCCATCGGCGGCAGATATCGGCCAGCAAAGAATTTTCCGCCGAAGGAAACGACTCGTCTACGGCTGTTGCATCGGCGCCGCCGTAGTATCCCGTTGCTGACTGGCTGAGGAAGACCGAAGGTGGAGTCCGCATCCGCGCCATAGCACGAACCAGGGTCCTGGTCGGATCTACCCGTGATTCATACAGCGTTTCGATATAGCTCCGAGTCCAAGGGCGGTTGGCCAACCCCGCCCCGGAAAGGTTGATCACCGCTTCGATGCCTTCCATCTGCCGTGGATCCAGCTCCTGCCCAGCCGGGTCCCATTGCACTTCGTCCGGACTCCGGGCCGGGCGACGAACGAGCTTTATGACATGGTGACCGGCGCGGGTAAGGGCTAGGCTGCCTGCCGAGCCCAGCAGGCCCGAAGCGCCGGAGATAAGGATTCGCATGCGTTCATCACATCACGGAGTCTGCCGGGACGAAAGACTGTGCTGACGCAGCTGTAATTTCTTCCCTCCGGTCCCTGTGGGCGTGTGGCTAAGATCGAACAATGACCTCATCTAGCTATTTCCGATTTCCGCACGTGAACGGGGACATGGTCACGTTCGTGGCCGAGGACGACGTTTGGGTGGCGCCGCTGGGTGGCGGCCGGGCGTGGCGGGTGTCGTCCCTTCAACTCCCGGCAAGGAGCCCGCGATTCACCCCGGACGGCAGCCACCTGGTGTGGACGGTGATCCAGGGCGCGGCGCCGGAGGTGGTGAGCTCGGCTGTTGACGGGGGCGGCTTCCGCCGACTGACGTATTTTGGACATCCGAGCACGAAGGTCAAAGGCTTCACCGCCGCCGGGGATGTCTTGGTGACGAGCGCTTTTGAGCAAGCGGAAAGCCGTCATACCTGGGCCTATGCAGTGAAAACGGACGGGTCCAGTCGTAGCGTGCTGCCGTACGGGCCGGTTGAATCCGCCGCCTTCGGCCCGGAAATCGGAGACGAGCGACCCGTCGTCGTCTCGTCCGTGTTGTCCCGCGAACCGGCCTGGTGGAAGCGTTACCGTGGCGGCACCGGCGGGAAGCTGTGGATCGATGCCGATGGATCGGGAGAATTTTCCCGGCTCGTGCCCGGGCTGGACGGCAACCTGACCGATCCAATGTGGATTGGGGACCGCATTGCCTTCCTCTCCGATCACGAGGGATACGGCAACGTGTACTCCGTCCGGCCCAGCGGTGACGGGCTGCAGCGGCATACGGACCACGAGGGGTTCTACGTCCGGCACGCCGCAACTGACGGACAACGGGTAATTTTCGAGTCTGCCGGCGATCTGTTCCTGCTGCCAAGCCTCGACGCCGAGCCGGTCAAGCTGGAGATCACGCTGGGTTCGGCGTCCACCGGACGCCGGCCGCGGCCGCTGAACGTCGGCGAGCACTTGGGTCAGGTCACGCCAGATGAAACAGGGAGGGCCAGCGCACTGGAGGCCCACGGCACGGCGCATTGGTTGACGCACCGTGACGGCCCCTCACGGATTTTGGAGGCAACTCCCGGCGTTCGGGCCAGACTGGTCCGGCCGCTGGGTAACGGGAAGGTAATTTACGTTGCCGATCACGGCGGCGTGGAGGCGCTTTACCTCAAAGACGTTTCCGGCGGCGTTGCCGAAAGCTCCGCCGCTGCCCTTCCCGGGCACGAGGGTGCCGGTCAGGAGGGAGCCGGTCAGGAGGGAGTCGGTCAGGAGGCTACGGCAGGCGGTACCAGTACCGCTCGCGCTGGTACCAGTGCAGGCGGTACCAGTGCAGGCAGTACCAGTGCGAGCGGCGCCGGTCACCCTGCGGCCGCGGTTTCCCCGGCGCCGCAGGACGAATTGCCGCGGCCCGTCCCGGCCGCCGCGGCCAATCAGGACAGCACGATGACGGCTGCAATCCAGGCGCCGCAGGACGATGCCCCGGAATCTGACCAGCGCACGGGTGGGACCGGCTCATCAGGACGCTCGCCGGCGTCGGCATCCGGGGATGGCGCGGTAGCCGAGGCCGGCGCCGCAACGACGACGGACCTTGGAACGCCGGGCGTTCCGGGCATATCGACGAAGCGGATTGATTTTGCCGGCCTCACCCGCGCCAGTGAGATCGCTGCCAGTCCGGACGGCCGATTTGCCGCCATCGGAACCGAATTCGGGGCCGTGCTGCTCCTGGACGTTGCAGCGGAAACCCTGCGGGAGATCGCAAGCACTGATGCCGGGGCAATTGGCGAACTTGTCTTCAGCCCCGACTCTGCCTGGTTATTGTGGGCAGAACCCGTCGGCGCGGACACGAACCGCTCCCGGCTGCGGCTGGCCAGCGTTGGGGAAGACCCTGTTGGGGAAGACCCTGTTGGGGAAAACGCCGTTGGGGAAGACCCCGCTGGGGAAGACCCCGCTGGGGAAAGCACAGCGCGGATCATCGAACTTACCGACGGGCGCTTTGCCGATCACGGTGCGGCTTTCACCCGGGACGGGCGCTTCATCGCCTTTTTGTCACAGCGCAGCTTCGATCCCGTCTATGACACACATGGATTTGACCTCAGTTTCCCCTCGTCCACCAAACCGTTCCTGATCGCGCTGGCCGCCAATACGCCGTCGCCCTTTGGCCCTTCGGTGGAAGGTACCGAGGCCGAGCCGGACGCGCTGACAGCGGTCCGCGACCAGCCGCTGGCGCTGGTGGTCCACGCGCAGGGGATTGCCGACCGGCTCATTCCGGTGCCGGTTCCGCAGGGCAATTACGAAAAGCTCAGCGCGGCGGACGGAGCGTTGCTGTGGCTGGCCGGTGCAGGGGAAGGTGTCATCGGGGACGGTCGCGCAGCCACAACGGATGAGCCGACGGCCCAGCGTCTGGAAAGGTTCGATATTGCGAAGCGTGAGGTCAGCACGCTGGTGCCGGCCGTCAGCGCTTATCGGGTGACCGGGGACGGCAAGCGGATCGTAGTGGTGCACGAGAACAATGTGCGTGTGGTCCCGGCGAGTGCGAAGGTCGAGGAGAGCGCGCCGGAGAGCGTCACCGTGGACTTGAGCCGCGTCCGCGTCCAGCTGGAGCCGCTGAAGGTCTGGGGTCAGGCGTTTGACGAAGCGTGGCGTCTGCAAAGGGATTTCTACTGGACCGCCGACATGGCCGGGATCGACTGGCAGGGTGTTTATGACCGGTACCGGCCGCTGGTGGACAAACTGGGCTCACACGATGATCTGGTTGATTTGCTCTGGGAAATGCACGGCGAACTGGGGACCTCGCATGCCTACGTCACGCCGAAACCAGTCACCGAGGCGGACTCGGGCCAGCAGGGGAGGCTCGGCGCTGATTTCAAACGCACCGACCAAGGCTGGGAAATTCAACGGGTCCTTCCCGGAGAATCGTCCGATCCGCAGGCCCGTTCGCCATTGACGGCGCCCGGTGCCGGTGTGCTTGAGGGTGATGTACTCCTGCGGATCGACGGCGTGGACGTGCCCGAGGACGGACCCGAAACGCTGCTGGTTGGCGCCGCGGAGAAAACCGTGGAACTCACCGTGCGGAACGGCCGCCGACATGCTGGAGCCGCGAACGACGGCGGCGCAGGCGCAGTGCGCCGGATCGCCGTCGTGCCGATACGGGACGAGGAACGGTTGCGCTACCAGGACTGGGTGCTGGGAAATCGCCGTACGGTTCGGCAGGCATCCGCGGAGCGGTTCGGCTACCTGCACGTTCCGGACATGCAGGCACGCGGCTGGGCCCAGCTGCATCGCGATCTGGATACGGAAACGGCACAGGACGGGCTGATTATGGACGTCCGCCGAAACCGTGGTGGCCATACCTCGCAGCTGGTGGCAGAGCTGATCGGCCGGAAAATGACCGCGTGGACACAGGCACGGGGCCTTCGACCCGGCATCTACCCCGCACAGGCCCCACGCGGGCCAGTGGTGATCCTCACCGACGAATTCGCGGGCTCAGACGGAGATATCATCACTCAGGTGGCTAAACTGCGCGGGATCGGTCCCGTTGTTGGCATGCGGACCTGGGGAGGTGTCGTAGGAATTGACGGAAAATTCGCGTTGGCCGACGGCACTGGAGTAACTCAACCGCGCTACGCCTTCTGGTTCAGTGGGGGAGTCGGCTGGAAGGTGGAAAACTACGGAGTCGATCCGGACATCGAGGTACCCTTCCCGCCGCACGCCTACGGCGACGGGTCCGACCCGCAGCTGGAGTATGCCGTCGGTGTGCTCAAGGAAATGCTCGCCGAGATTCCCACGCAGACGCCGCCGCCGCTGAGCGGATATCCCAACCGGGCGCCCGGTACACTGCCGGACCGGCCGCGGGCCCGGTAGCGCCGGCCCATCGCTTCAATCGTGGTGCGCCGCCTGCGCCCAATCGAATAGCGCGAGCACGGATACCGGTCGTGATGGTCCATGACCATTTGGTCGGTCGAGCGGACCAGCGTGTTGTCATACTGGAGCGTCGAAGGCCGCGAATCCCCCAGGGGACGCACGGCCTTCGAGTCAGATCTTCCCGACTGTGGAGAACCCCGTGGGGAGCGCCGGTCGCGGGGGTTAAGCCTCCAGCGAGGCGGTCAGCGTAATATTGACGCCGGCCAGTGCCGCGGAGACCGGGCAGCCGGACTTGGCGTTGTCGGCAATACGCTGGAAATCTTCTTCGCTGAGCCCTGGAACCTTCGCCTTGAGCGTCAGATGGCTGCCGGTGATGCCTTCTCCCGGCTGGAACGTCACATCAGCGGTGGTATGAACCTCATCGGGGGTCTTGCCTTCTTCGCCCAGCATGTTGCTGAAGGCCATGGAGAAGCAAGCCGAATGAGCGGCCGCGATCAGTTCTTCCGGGCTGGTCTTGCCTTCAGCCTGCTCCGCACGGGCCTTCCATGTGACGTCGTAGGTGCCAACGCCGGAAGTATCCAGCGTGACCTGCCCGGAACCACTGGGCAAATCGCCGTTCCAGACGGTATGGGCTGTGCGTGTAGTCGCCATGTTAACTCCTAGGGTAGTTGGTGCTGCCAGTGGGCCGCGGGACTTTGCCGGCACCGGCGGCGGATCTTCCAATGCGTCCTTACCGTTCCACCATATGCTGTGCGAGGAGACTTCGCACAGGTCGGTCTTAGAAGGGTGGGGGTTGGGGGTTTTTGGTGTAGGTCCGGCCGGTGGGTGAGGTGTGGATGAAGGTGCCGGGGCTGGGTTGGGTGACGGTCCAGCCGGTGCCTGGGTTGTCTTTGAGGTGGTGGTCTGTTGTGCAGAAGGGTCCGAGGTTGGTGTCGCTGGTTTCGCCCAGGGGCAGGGGTGTGCCGTCGGGGGCGTAGGTTTGCCGGTAGAAGGGGATGGTGTGGTCGATGTCGCAGTCCCTGGCGGGTTTGTCGCAGCCGATACCGCGGCAGGTTTGGT